>NZ_JANSIM010000130.1:0-5230 GCF_047502655.1 Synechococcus sp. R5-12
TACGGGTACAGTGCGGGGCTCCTGCGATTTCTAGCTGAGAGTATTCCCCCTTTACAAAGCTCGTCGCTCTATAGTAAGTCTTCCGTTGAGAAATTTCAACTCGAAGCTTGCTTAAAAATGTTAGGATTTGATTATTTATAGGGTGAGTGAAACCAAATGCATCAGAGGATGCTTATTGAGCTTTCTCATCTTTGACATCAGTATAAATACTGAAACTGGGATCCGGTAAGTCTTTTTCCCTTCTGCCCGCGGCGGCTCTGGACGGGCCACGGCTCAGACCCTTATTTTGGCTCGCCTGCAGAAGCCAGAGTAGCTGACACCAGCATGGCGAAAATGTAGCAAACTAATCCAACAGGAAGCAAGCTTGGGGATCGGATCCCTGTAGCTTCCGGTGGAGAGGCTTGGAAGTTATGCTGGGGTTACCTCTTTTACCTTGAGACTATCGACCTCCGAGATCGGTGGATCGGGATCCCTTTCTCTCCGCTTAGTTTGACCTATGCCTAAGGCCCCCCTCCCTCCCAACGAAGAGCAGCGGCTGGCTGCCCTGCGGCAGTATCAGATTCTCGATACGGCACCTGAAACTGCCTTTGACGAGATCGTCCGCCTTGCCGCCTACATCTGCGGCACGCCCATTGCTCTGGTCAGCCTTGTCGACGAACACCGCCAGTGGTTTAAAGCCAAATTCGGCGTCGATGTGCAGGAGACTCCCCGGGATGTGGCCTTCTGCGCCCACGCCATCTTGTCTCCCCAAGAGCCGCTGGTGGTGCCCGATGCTACCCAGGATCCGCGCTTTGCCGACAACCCGCTTGTTACGCAAGAGCCCCACATCCGCTTCTATGCTGGCATCCCTCTGGTAACTCCAGAAGGGCAAGCCTTAGGCACGCTTTGCGTTATCGATTATCAGCCTCGGCAGCTTAGCCCGGAGCAATTGGAGCAGCTCAAGGCTCTGGCCCATCAGGTAGTAGCTCAGTTGGAGCTGCGCCGTACTTTGAGGGAACTGGCTCAGACGCCTCTGCTGCCTAAGTCGGGGGATACTAAACCTGCCCGCAGAAACCGCTTTCTCCTCAAAGTTACCGCCGGTTTTGGCCTGGCTGCCTTGCTTTTGGGCGGGATCACCTACTCAGCTCAGCGGAATGCCTCTCAACTGCCGCAGCTTACAGAACGAGTGGCCCACACTCTAAAAGTGATCCAAAACTTGGAAGGATTGCTGGCGGAAACCCGCGCCGCCGAAGCCGGTAAACGTGGCTATCTTCTGACCGATAATCCTCGCTACCTCGGTGAGTACCAAGACAGCCTTGAAGCAATCTCTACCCGTCTGCGCCTGCTGCAGGAACTGACTGTCGACAACCCCCTGCAACAGGAGCGTCTGAAGCGCCTAGAGCTGCTGCTGGAGCAACGGCTACGAGTCATCCAAGACTTGATCCGGCTGAGGGAGCAAGAGGGGCTACTCGCCACCCAGGAAGCCCTGGAAAGCAGCGAAGGGCCAAGGTTGGTGGAGCAAATTGCCGATTTGATCCTGGTGCTCCAGCAGGAGGAAAATCGCCTTCTGCAGCAACGCAGCCAGGAATTTCAGTTTGCCTGGGTTAGAACCAATCTCATTGCTTTTGGCGGGCTCATTTTTACTTACCTGGTTTTGGCCTCGGTTTACTTCCTCATCCGCCGGGAGACTGCCGAGCGAGAAGAGGCAGAACGATCCCTCAAGCAAGAGCGAGATTTTACCAACGCAGTTATTGATACAGCAGGGGCGCTGGTGGTGGTCATGGATCCAGAAGGGCGTATCCTGCGCTTCAACCGCGCTGCCGAGCAGCTTTCTGGCTACTCGCTGGCAGAGGTCAAGGGCCGGCTGCTATGGGACTTAGGTTTGATCCCACCGGAAGATGTGCCTGGTGTGAAGCAAGCTTTTGAACAGCTCAAGGGCAATCATTCCCTCTTTTTGAATCGCCATGAGAATTTTTGGCGCACCAAGCAAGGGGCACTGCGGCTTATTTCTTGGTCTAACACCGCCCTAATCAACGCTGCCGGCGAGGTGGAGTTTGTCATGGGCACCGGCATCGACATCACCGACCGCAAGCTGGCGGAGCTGGCCTTGAAAGAAAGCGAAGAGCGCTACCGGGATCTCTTTGAAAATGCCACTGACCTCATCCAAAGCGTGGATGCCGAAGGGCACTTTTTGTATGTCAACCGCACTTGGAAGGAGACCTTGGGCTACGACGAAGCTCAGGTCTATCAGATGACCCTCTTCGACATTCTCCATCCCGACTGCCGAGAGCACTGCCAGGCTCTTTTCCAGAAGCTTCTATCGGGGGAGAAAGTAGAGAGAGTAGAGACAGCTTTCCTCACGGCCAGCGGTGAAACCGTTTGGGTGGAGGGCAATGTCAACTGCCGCTTTGAAGATGGAGTGATGGTGGCTACGCGAGGCATCTTCCGCAACATTACCGAGCAGAAGAAAGCGGCAGAGGAATTGGAGCGGCAAAACCGCCGGGCTCAGTTGCTAGCCAATCTCAGCTTGAAGATCCGCGAATCTTTGGATATCGCCGAGATCCTAGAGACGGCGGTAACAGAAATCCAAGCCCTGCTCAAAGCCGACCGAGTCTTGGTCTACCGCTTCCAGCCGGATGGCTCCGGGATCATCTCCAACGAGAAAACTCAGCCGGGGATCCCCTCCTTGATGGGAGAGGTGATCGAGGATCCCTGTTTTCAGGAAAAGTACGCCCAGCTCTACAGCCAGGGCCGCGTTCGCGTTGTTAGCGATGTGGAAAGTGAAGGACTGGAGCCTTGTTACCTAGAGCTGCTGCAAAAAATGCAGGTCAGGGCCAACTTGGTGGTGCCGCTGTTTTTGGAGCAGCAGTTGTGGGGGTTGTTGCTGGCCCACCAGTGCTCCGGGCCCCGTCAGTGGCAACCCTTTGAGATGGAGCTGCTATCGCAGTTGGCCAGCCAAATTGGCATTGCCCTCACCCAGGCAGCCCTTTTGGAACGGGAGAGAAAGCGCAGCCTGGAGCTGGAGCAGGCCCGCAAAGCAGCTGAGCAGGCTGCACAGGCCAAAAGCAGCTTCTTGGCCACCATGAGCCACGAGATCCGCACCCCCATGAACGCGGTACTGGGGATGACGGGCCTGCTGCTGGAGACCCCCCTCAATGCAGAACAGCGAGACTTTGTAGAGACCATCCGCATCAGTGGCGATGCCCTGCTCACCCTCATCAACGACATCCTGGACTTCTCCAAATTGGAGGCCGGGGAAATGGAGCTGGAGATCCTGGATTTCGATCTCCGCTCGTGTCTGGAAGAGGTGGCGGATCTGTTTGCCCCCACTGCCCATGCCAAGGGATTGGAGCTGGCGGTGCTTATGCCGCCGGAAGTGCCGCGCTATCTGCGGGGAGATGCTTCGCGTCTGCGGCAAATCCTCAACAATTTGGTAAGCAACGCCATTAAGTTCACCCACCGAGGAGAGGTGGTGATCCAAGCAGAGGTGCTGCAAGAAACCGCTACCCATGTCCACCTCAGGCTCTCGGTGAGAGATACCGGGATCGGGATCCCGGCGGCGGCGCAGAGCAAGCTGTTTCAACCGTTTAGCCAGGTGGATGCCTCTACTACCCGCAAATACGGAGGTACGGGACTGGGCTTGGCCATCTGCAAACAACTGACAGAACTGATGGGGGGAACCATCTCGTTGCAAAGCCAGGAGGGACAGGGCAGCACCTTCAGCGTCGAGCTGACTCTGGAGCGGCAGCCCTACGTCCAGCAGCTTGCCCAGCCTTCTGCTCGTGTCCCGGTGGATTTGCAGGGCAAGCGGCTGTTGGTGGTGGACGACAATGCCACCAATCGCAAGATCCTGCGCTGCCAGGCCACGGCTTGGGGAATGGTGGTGGAAGAGGCCGAAAATGCCTATCAGGCTATGGACAAACTGCGCCAAGCCGTTCGGGAAGGCAGACCCTTCCCCCTGGCCGTTTTGGATATGCAAATGCCGGAGGTGGATGGGGAAACCTTAGGCCGTTGGATCAAGGCAGATCCGCAACTGGCCGAGACGCAACTGGTGATGATGACCTCCCTGGGACTGGGGGAGCACTCCCGCCGCGCTGCCGAAATCGGCTTTGCTGCCTACCTGGTTAAGCCGGTAAAACAAAGCCGTCTGCAGGAAGCGCTGGTCATGGCCCTGGGGAAATCTTCTGGTTTATCCACTTCGCTCTTGGGAATGAGTCCCGTCCTCCCTCAGACGACCCCTAGGGAGGATCGTCCCCGTCAATCGCTGCGCATTTTGCTGGCAGAGGATAACCCCGTCAACCAAAAGGTGGCTTTGCGCCAGCTCGAGAGTTTGGGCTACAAGGCCGATGTGGTGGCCAATGGTCAGGAGGTATTGGATCTCCTGCAGCAGGTCAGATATGACCTTATTCTCATGGATTGCCAAATGCCGGTGATGGACGGCTACGAGGCCACCCGCCGCCTACGCCAACAGGAACGGAGATCCGGCCACCGCACAGTGGTGATTGCCATCACGGCCAACGCCATGCAGGAGGATAGGGAGCGCTGCCTGCAGGCAGGTATGGACGACTATCTCAGCAAGCCGGTGCTGAAGGAAGATTTGCAAAGGTTGCTCAACCACTGGAGCCAGCTGATTGCTCAGTCTGCAGGGGGATCCTCCAACCAAGCCGCTTCTGAAGCAGCCTCTCCAGCTTCCCCCGCTGAGAGCCGGGATCCCTCTTCTCCCACCTTGCCCTATCCCATCGACTCTGCCTATCTGGATCAGGTTTCCGGCGGGGATCGGGGGTTTCAGCGGGAGCTGCTGCAGGTGTTCATCCAAGATTGCGAAACCCAGCTTCCGCAACTGCGCCAAGCCATTGCCGGTTACGACGCAGAAAGAATGCGGCGGATCGCCCATCGCCTCAAAGGAGCCAGCTCCAATGTGGGAGCCAACGCTTTTTGCCAAGTGGTTCGCGAGCTGGAACACTTAGGAGTGGCGCTGGCCCAGCAGGGATCCCAAGGTGGTCATGACCTAGAATGGGCACGGGCTCTGCAGGCCCCAGAAGACCTAGAACGCATCTTGGCCGATATCCGCCAGTACTTGCAGGATTTGGAAGAGTAGATTCCTAGGGATCCCAAGCCTTCTGCGCTGCTAGCTTTCACTCCCCGCCCCTCTCCCAGTGGAAGAGGAGAGCATGCCTCTAACCCCCAAAACCCTGAACTTTGCTGAGTTTACTGAGCTTTAGGCGGTTTGGCAAAAGTCATTGAGAGGGAT
>NZ_JANSIM010000131.1:0-11299 GCF_047502655.1 Synechococcus sp. R5-12
TTTCCTGAACCATGTTCAGGAGAGTTCAGCGTGAATGTATCAGGCTCAACAAAGTACCTCAAGTCATCTAGGGAAGACTGCTCGACGAGTAGTCCTGGGATCCAGACTGGAGAGAGCGGCGGGCAAGCTTGGCATAGGTCTTCACCGTCTCGTAGGGCATCTCCAAATCAGCGGCGATCTGTTGTAAGCTCTCTCCACCTTCGCGGCGGGCCAGGATCGTCGCCCACAGTTGGGCAGTTTTTTCGGCGCGGGATCCCCCTTGTCGTTGCCGCTGGCTGAGAAAGAGGGCGCTCAGCTCCTCGATCCGCTGGGCCACCTGCTCTTCCCGGGAAGGGACAGGGGAGGCGGGTAGCTCTTCGGCCAACCAACCCAGGCGGGTTTGCCCTAGCCCAAAGGGGGTTTTGTGGCCGGTGCCGCAGTAGGGGGCAAGGTGGATCAGGGCTTGGAGCTGCTGCTGCAACAGCTCAGGCGCACGGGAGGAGACAGCCAACTGCACACAGCCGATGAATCCCGTCACGGATCCCTGGCGACCTGCGGTGGTTTTCACCGATTCCAGACGGTGCCGCTGGATGATCACTTCCCCATCCACCCAATCCAGAAAAGGCTCCGCCTCGATGGGCAGACCGGAAAAATCGTTCCAACGGCGCAGATAGCTGTGGAACAGGTTGCGAGGGATCGGCAGCGGCAGATGGTGGCCCCGGTGGCGAAAGCTGGTGGGCGAGACGAAGGAAAGGCTCCAGGAGCGGGGGGAAAGAGGCTGCTCCAACAGTTGACGATAGGTGCGCGGGGGGATCGAGATCTGCCATCCCAGGATCTGCAGCGGGGATCCCCGCAATTCCAGCCAGGTGGGCAGCCGTTGGCACCACCCTCGCAGCCACTCCACCACCGGCGGGTTGAGGCCGGTGATCCACCAGCGGAAGGGGAGATGAGGCGGGATCAGCGGTCGCCCCCCCTGCTCGCGGAACGGCCCCATCAGCCGGGAGAGGGTAAAAGGTTTCTCCGATTCTCCATCGTGCAAATAGGCCGATAGCTGCGGGTCTGTCTCTTGCACCTGGCTCAAGAACCAGGCGTGCAGCCCTTTGGCATAGTGGGGATCCAGCAGGTAAGACCGAGGAGCCTGAACTTCCAAGGTGATCCCCACCAACTCGGATCCCGTCGGCCACTTGCCGTTCGCTTCTCTATCAGCAGATGGCTCTGAGAAACTCAGCATAGGCACAGCCCATTCCCAGTCCACAGCAACAATCAACACAAAACCCAACTTTCCATTGAGAAAATTTTAGAAGGGATCCCTTCTTATTGGGTTTACTCTCGAATTGCCCGTTGTACAGGCAGAAAAAATCTCACAATCTGAAGAAAGCCTTGAAATCGTCTGCAACCCATCGCACTCGATCTATACTGCTAGCAATCTAGAGGACTGAAAACCATGAGGCGAGAGCGTTTATCGGATATGGCTGAAACAATCGGTAACCTCAAGGGCATCTCTCGGCTTGATTCGATTGGTTACCCACCCAACCGGCAAACCCTTTTTTGAAGGGCTTTGGTCTTCCGCGAAGGATTAAAAATCGAGGCCAATTGCCCCCAGCCTTTAGGGATCTGTCCGTCGCAGCCGATGGAAGCCCTGTCCAAGACTTGTCTTCCTTTTTCGCATTTCGCAGGTGCTGCTCATGACCCCTACTTCTGCTCCCTCTCCCGTTCCTGTTGCCTTGGCCTGGTGCCTGGCGTGGGGAGAACAGCGGGATCCCCAGTTTGCCCTGGAGACCTTGCAGCAGATGCGGGCCGCCGTTCGCGCCGACAACGAGGCCGGGATCCCAGAAGAGCTACGGCCCATTTTGGCTCAGGTGCGCCAATTTCAGGAGAGCATGGCGGCGAAGACCTTTCCCAGAACCCCGGCGGAGCTGCAATCCCGCTACCCGGAGCTGTGGCAGCAGACAACCCGCATCGGCTTGGTTTACGGGGGGGCCACCAAGATCAAGAGCTATGTCTTCGAGTCGGCCAAGCTGTCGGAAATCCGCGGGGCCTCCGCTTTGTTGGATCGCATTAACCTGGTGGATCTGCCCGCCTTTTTCGGGGATCCCGAGCAAACCTACCTGGGATGGGAAGGTTTGGGGAAAGAGTCTCAAGCAGAGCTGAGGGCCTATGTGGCCGAGCAGATCCGGCCTTGGCTGCAGCAGCACTACCCGGCTTTGGCGCAAGCCCTGATCCCGGAGCTCATCATCTACTCCACCGGGGGCAATCTCCTGGCCTTTTGCCCGGCGGCCCATGTGGACGATCTCTGTGAGGCCATCGAGCGGCGCTACACCGAAGAAACCCTCACCGCTAACGCCTGCGCCGTGGGATCCGCCTTTCGGCTGCTGGAACTGCGCTACGGCCTGTTGCGGGATCCCATCGAACGCACCCCCTGGCTGGATTGGCTGGCGCAACACAAAACCCATCCCCTGGTGAGAGCCTATTTTGGGGATGGCAGCGAAGCCAGATTTCAAGACCGCAAAAGTTTCAACGAGTTGGTGGGTTACCTGGCCGCCCGCTTCAACCACCGCCGCAACGGCAATCCGGATCCCGGTCGCCCCAGCCGCGCCCATCCCGCCTTTTTTGAAACCCATCCCTACCTGCGCCGCGACAGCACCGACCGTCGCCCTGCCATCGCCAAAGCCGACCTGGTCGATCAGCCCTGGCTCTCGGAAGCCACCGCTCGCAAAGCCCTGGTGGGTCGCCAGGCCAAGCGCATTGAAACAGGCAAGCAAGGGTGGTTCCGCAAGTTCCCCACCTGGGATCCCGGCTTTGTGGAAAGCTGGGTAACGCGATTTGCCCGCTTTCTCAACTCTCCCGCCGGCGAGCCCTACCGGGAGCGCTATTTGCAGCCCCATCAGGGATCTGTCCAGGGGATCGGCGAGGCCCAATCTCTACGGGAAGTGGCCAACGCCAGCCTGGGCAGCCAGGGCTTTGTGGCTTACCTTTACGCCGATGGCAACGACATGGGGGGCTATGTGCAGCAGATCCAAACCCCAGAAGCCTACCGACAATTTAGCCGGGATGTTTCCGAGGCAACGGAAAAAGCCGTTTACCACGCCCTCGCCCAGCACCTGCAGGCCCATCGGCTGCACGGCCTATCCCCAGATCCGGAAACCGGCAGAGACCGCAACGGCGAGTGGATCCACCCCTTCGAGATCCTGACCATCGGCGGAGACGATGTGTTGGTGGTGGTGCCTGCCCACAAAGCCCTGGAAATTGCCGCCACCTTCTGTGAGCAGTTTGAGCAGCTCCTGCTGGACACCTCGGCAACCTATGCAGCTCAATCTTCCGGCAAGGTGCCTCACCGCTGCCCGGCGGCAGATCGGAAGCTCTGTCGGCTCTCCGCCTCGGTGGGGGTGCTGATCGCCTCGGAAGACACCCCCATTTACTACGCCGAAAAGCTCACCGAACAACTGTTGAAATCCGCCAAGAGCTACGCGAAAAAGCTGAAGCCCAAAGACAAGGACTGCTCTGTGGCCACCATCGACTTTCTCTCGTTGAAGTCGGTCGCCCTGGTTGCCTCCAGCATCCAGGATTTTCGTCGGGAAGCTCTGGAGATCCGCCAGAACAGCCACACCCTCAAGCTCTACGCCGGCCCCTATACCGTCCCGGAAATCCACGGGTTGCTGAGAACGGTACAAGCCCTGCAGGAGGCCAATTTTCCTCGCTCCCAGCTTTACCAGATTCGCAGCTTCTTGGAAAAAGGCAAACGCACCGCCACCCTCAACTATCTCTATTTCCGCAGCCGCCTGGGCAAAAAGGGGCAGCCGCTGATGGAGGCTTTTGAGCGCACCTGGTGCAAGGCCAAAACCAACGACGGCCACCTTCCCCCCTGGATGTATGTTGAGCCACAGGTATCCTCGTCAACGCCAACCTATGAAACCATCTGGCGGGATCTGGTGGATTTGTACGCCTTTGTGCAAAAACAGCCCCAGGCCGAGGGTCGGCCCGTTCTGGCGGAGGTGGAGTGATGGTGAGACTGGCAGAGCTGCCCCAAGCGGGGCGAACGATCACCTCTATCCCTTTGAGGGCCACCCTCGCCTCTGCCCTGGCGGTGGGAGCCGGCGGCTCCAGCGGCTCCCTGGCGGATAAGCCCCTGCTCAAAGATGCCTTTGGCAGGCTGATCATTCCCGGCTCCCAACTGAAGGGGCGGCTGCGCCACGAGTGCGAGAAACTGGCCCGTGGCCTGGGCTGGGCCATTTGCCGCTCTCCCGACCCAGAGCGCATGTGTCCGCAGCGGGAGGGCAGCGCAGGAAATTTCCACCGCCCCGAATACCAGGTGGAGGGCTACGCCGGATCCCATTGTCTGGTCTGCCAGATATTCGGCAATCCGGCCCTGCCTGCCCGCCTGTGGGTGGAGGATCTCGTCTGCGAGGTGCCGCCAGCAGCTCTGGAACCAACCCTTCGCCCTGGGGTCACCCTCAACCGCCGCCGCCGCACCGCCGAGGATCAGCGGCTCTACCTCATTGAGACCTCTCCCGCGGCTGAGCTGACTTTTTCCGGATCCCTGCAGCTTTTGCCCGATTGCCCTTCCTGGGGCAAAACTCTCCTGTTGGCGGCCCTGCACCACCTGATCGCGCTGGGGGGCAGCAAATCCGCAGGTTTGGGCTGGCTGCACTGGGATCCTGGATCCCTGCAGGCTCTCCAGCCCACCGCAGCCGATTGGGCTTTCTTGGCCCAGGGAGGGAGCTGATGGAAGCCATTCAACTCACCCTAACGGCTCAGTCTCCCTTGGCCATCGGTCGGCAAAAGCCGGGCGGCTCCATCAGCGAGGCCCAGGATTACATTCCCGGCAGCGTGATTCGCGGTGCTCTGGCCGACCTCATGCTCAGCCAAACCCAACATCGCCCTGCCGAGGCGCTGGAAGGAGATTTGGCCGCCCTGTTTACGGCAGCTCGGCCTGCTGTGTTTACCCACGCCTATCCGGGATCCGGCAGCAAGGTCTTGCCGGCCACGGCCTTCAGCTCGAAAAACAATCCCGGCTTCCGCTCAGAGGCGGGCAAAACGGGGGTGTTCGACACGCTCCTGGATCGCTTCTGCTCACAGCGGCTGGGGATCCCGTTCGATCCCACAGAGCCGGACGGTTCCGGGGGAAGAGTGGAGCCCTTCGGGGGGTTCTACAGCCAGCAGGAGTCTGACCTGGGGCCCCGCTACGAACGAGCTGCTGTGTCCAAACGCCTGCTCACGCGGGTGGGGATCAACCGTCGCCGCGCCACTGCTGCCGACCAAATCCTCTACAGCCTAGAGGTGATGAACGAGGGCAAAGCCCGCCCCAATGGGCATCTGGAGCGCTCCCTTTTCAGCGGCTACATCTACCTGCGGGATCCCGAGCTGGCCGAGACCCTCACCCGCTACCTCAACGCCCACGCCCACCTGCTGCGCTTGGGAGGAGGGGTGTCGCGGGGATTGGGCCGGGTCAACGTCACGGCTCGGCGTCTGGCTGCTCCCCGGCCTTCCCTGGCCCAGCGGGTGGAAGCCTTCAACCAAAAGCTGCGGCAGCGTTGGCAACAATGGCAGGTGTTCGGGGATCCCTGGCAGCCCCTTCCGCCGGAGCGGCAGTATTTCTCCATTGGGCTGCAGTCGGGGGCCATTCTCAAAGAGCGCTGGCAACGCACCACCGTGCTCACCCCCCAGATGCTCCAGGAAGAGGCCAACTGCGAAGATGGATCCCTGGCTTTGGAGCTGGCCTTCAGCAGCTACGCCTATGTCTCCGGCTGGAACGCTGCCTGGGGTCTGTTCAAAGATGTAGAATTGGTAACCACGCAGGGCAGCGTCTTTCTGCTGAGCACCACGCAACTGGAGCGTTGGATCCCGATTTTGGCGGAGATGGAATACTGGGGGATTGGCGAACGCACTGCTGAAGGATTCGGCCAAATCGAAGTTTGCAGTCCGTTCCATCATCATTTCTGGGAGAACCCGCTATGACCTTCGCCACCAGCGAGATCACATCGGAACAAGAGCTCAAGATCCAACGGCAAATCCGGCTGGCCGAAGATGATCTGGTCGCCAGAATTCAAGCCGCCTTGGATAACTTCAGAGGTCTCAACAGATTGGAAGAGGCCCAATATCGCAACCTATTGCACGTGGCAGCTTCCACCGAAAGCTCAGAGGTGATCAAGAACTTTTTGCGCTACCAGGTGGGGCGCGATGACAAGTGGGGGCGGGGCAAAGACTCTTTGGCAGAAGCCATCATCAAAGACATCGACAACTGGATTCATCAAAGGGCT
Source organism: Synechococcus sp. R5-12 (assembly GCF_047502655.1). Classification (NCBI taxonomy): domain Bacteria; kingdom Bacillati; phylum Cyanobacteriota; class Cyanophyceae; order Synechococcales; family Synechococcaceae; genus Synechococcus; species Synechococcus sp. R5-12. The sequence continues at coordinate 6,237 of NZ_JANSIM010000131.1, forward strand.
ATAGCCATCGCCAGGGAAGCCGGAATTGAAAGAGCATCCCCCAAAGTCAACGAGATCAAAATTGACTTGATTCGGCGCTACCTGGGCTATGGGGCCCGCTACCTCAAGTACAAGCGAGAGGGAGGAGGATCCTAGACCGTGACCTACAGCAGTTTTACCCTTGAGAGAGCCATTTCGACCTTTCAGCTCAGGTCAAGAATCATCCATGGCCTGTTTGCAGAGGTTCCACCGACTGAGTGCTCCGATTACTTGAAAATAACCCTAGATCGCTATCTCGGCTTGGCCACCTCGGTCAACAGCGAAAAAGCCCGCTCCGAGTTTATCATCGCCCCTGTGCTGGGAGAGGTGAAGTACCTATGTCGGGATCAAATCTCGCTGTTTTCCGGCAAGGAATTCAACGTGGATCCCGAGAGGGGGTTGGTGGGCCTATGCGACTACATCATTTGCCTATCCCCTCTCCAACTCTACATTCAAGATCCGGTGGTGATTATCGTTGAGGCCAAAAAAGAAGACTTGATCGGGGGTCTGGGCCAGTGCGTTGCCGGTATGGTGGGGGCACAGGTCTTTAACAAGAACTCCAATTCTCAAGTAGACAGTGTCTATGGAGCAGTAACCTCAGGAACCAACTGGCGATTTGCAAAACTCGAGGGTGACCAACTCTTTATCGATGACAGGGAGTACTTTATCTCAGAAATTGCTCAGATCCTAGGGATCCTCTTGAGTTTTATTAAGGGCTCCGTCTCGCTTCGGGAATGGCAAACCTCTGCAGTACAAGCCTTAACTTGAGCAGCCATTTGAGGGAACAATGTTCGACGTTTTCAAAAACCGCTTGGAAATCACCGGCACCCTCACCACCGTGACCGCTCTGCACATCGGGGTGGGCCGCTCCACCGAACCCATCGGCTCGGATTTGCCGGTTCTCAAGGATGCGCTGGGCCGTCCGCTCATTCCCGGCTCCAGTTTGAAGGGGGCGATGCGCTCTCGCCTGGAAAGTTTCTTGCGGGGCATCAACCCAGAGCTGGCCAGGGATCCCGGCGAATTGACCAGCAGCGAGCAATTTCAGATCATCAACCAAATTAAAAATGACTACAAAGGGGACGATGCGGCTCTGACTCAAAAGCTCATTGAGGCCACCGACTGGGTCTCGCAGGTGTTTGGATCCCCTTGGTTGGCCGGCAAGGTGCAGATCCGAGATTTGCCCGTGGTTCCGGAAGCCTGGTTTGGCCAGTACCAAGAGCGGGATGGCGTGGCCATCGATCGGGATACGGAAACGGCGGCAGATGGCAAGCTGTACGACTTGCAAGTGGTGCCTGCCAGCACCCCCTTCCGGTTTCATGCCGTCGTCGAAAATGCCGAGGAATGGGAACTGGGCCTCTTGGCCATTGGCCTGCACCAATTGGAAACGGAACAGATCCCCCTGGGAGGGGGGCGCTCCCGTGGCTTGGGGGTTGTCCGCCTGCAGATCTCGGCAATCTATTGGTTCGACTCGGAAGGGGATCCAAGACGGCTGCTGGCCTACCTTCAAGAGCTGGTGGCCGGATCCCGACAGCCGCTCAGCCCGGAGCAGGCTGCCGCTTTGCGCCAAGACTGGGTGAAAGCCCTGGTTGCCAAATTAACAACGGCCTCTCAACGGCAATCGGTCGGCCCCCGCCGCTAGCCCTATTTCATGTCAGGAGGGATCCCGATGGTCTTCATGGACTCTACAACGGTTGGCGATACGGTCAGCGTTTTCCACCCCTATCGGTTGACAAACTGGACAGACTGCTTGCCGCCCCAAGCCCCTCAACCAAAAGCTCCTGTTCTGGTGTGAAGGATCCCAGGCTATGCACAAACGCTACGTTAACCATTGCACCCTCTGCCTCACCCTCAAGCCCGATGGCCCTGTTCTCATCAAGGCGGGCAAAGAAGGGGCTGACCCGACGAAGCCGGATATGGAGTTCGTCGAAACCTATCACGGCGGCGGGCGAACGGTCTATTTTCCCGGCAGCTCCCTCAAAGGGGCAATTCGCGCCCATGCGGAGCGCATCGTCCGAACGGTGGGCAGCGACAGACGTCCTGAGGGGGGAGGCTTCAAACTCTGGGCCGGCGATCCCCTCGACCAAAAGGCCAATCAATGGCTGGAAAAAATTGAAGAGCCCCACCAGGTTTACGCCCTTTCTTCCTTCACGGATCAGATGTTCGGCAACACAGCCATCGCCAGCCGGGTCCGCATCGAAGATGCCTATCCCAAGCCGGGAACCCCTCTGCGCCTGGAGGAACGTAATGGGGTGGCCATCGACCGCGTCTTCGGCTCAGTGGCGGTGGGGCCGTTCAGGTATCAAGTGTGCGTAGAGGGATCCTTTCAAACCAAGATCCACCTGAAAAACTTTACCCTGGCCCAACTGGGTCTGCTGGGACTGGCGTTGCGGGATCTGGATGAAGGCTGGTTTGGCATCGGCTTTGCCAAGTCCCGCGGCATGGGCACCGTTCGGGTTGAGTACGAGTGGGCGGTGGTGGACTATCCGGGCTGCCTGGTGGATGAGGCAAACGAGCAGATTCGACTGCTGGGATCCCCCCTGACCTGGCCACAGGGATCCCTGTTGGGGGCGGGCGAATTTTTAACCCCCGAAGAGGCAGGCAAATACGGCTTCCCCAAACCCGATTGCCAAGCGGTGCCGGTGGGAGCGGAGCCAATGCCTTTGGGATTTGGGGCGCGGCTGACCTGGGATCAGACGTCTGAGGCCAAGGTGGAACATCTGCTCGCCACCGCCGTAAACAGTTGGGCCAAACTCCTGCAAGCGGAGGCCAAAGCCGTATGAAACCAGCCTACGTCGCCTCCCTCAAGATTCAAGATGGGGCAGAGTCCTCGCTTTCCCAAGTGCTCTCGGCTTGTTTTTCCACTTCTGAAAAAACCTACTCCTTTCTGCGCTGGCCCCATCGAGTCAGCGGCATTCAGGTGGGGATCCCGGCGGATCCCGTCTGTCCAGAGGGGCAAGTTTTCTCCCAACAAGGGGAACTGCGCTGGAAAAGCACCCCCCACGGCTGGGATCTGCTGTATCTGGGGATCCAAGCTCCCCCGGACTCCTTTATCCCTCTGCCGGGAGAGTGGCGGTGGGAGGATCACGCAGCCGACCTGTACGGATCCCAAAATCGAGAAACCCGCTTCCCCAAGCTCCTCAGCCATCCCAAAGATCTCAGGGTAGGCCAGCGCTACTTCCGAGATGAGCGAACTGCCCGTGTTCACTTTATTGCCCTGATCCCGAGGTGACCATGACCCCCCAAGGCCCTCGCCCATTGCCCAACCAGGCCGCATCTGCAAGATCGTCTGCCGGCAACAGCAGTCAAGGTGGAGGCAAACCAACCGTGTTTCCCAAACCCTACGAGCTGATCCCGTTTCCCACCCAGCGCCCCACGCTGGAGCGGCCCGCCGGCCACGCCCAGTTCCATCCCGATAGGTTGCACGGCACCCTCTTCCTCACCCTAACGGTGCAGACTGCCGTCCACATCTCCACCGGCCACTTGGCCTTGGGCAGCGATGTCGGGGTGAAAGGGATCCCGGTGCTCAAAACCATGACCACCACTCCCAACGGAAGGCTCAAAATCCAGGGCAGCTCCCTCAAGGGGGCCATCCGGGCCATGTATGAGGCGATCACCAACAGCACCCTGGCGGTGATGATGAGCCAGTACCGAAATCGGATCCCCCCGGAGCGGCACCCCTGCCGCAACAAGGAGCAGCTTTGTCCGGCCAGCCGCGTTTTCGGTGCCCTGAACTGGCAGGGATTGGTGGAGTTCAGGGATGCCATTGCCACCGGCACCGGATCGGGTGGCGGATCCCTGCCCCCCCTGTACCGTCCACGCCCGGATCAGTGCAAAGCTTATTTTCAGAGGGAAAACGGCAGAGTCATCGGGCGCAAGTTCTACTACACCCACAGAAACGCGTTGCAGAACAGTTCAAGGGGAACGCCCACCCAGCAAGCGATACAAAACACAGTTTTCAAAACCCAAATCCACTTCAAAAACCTCACCCCTGCCGAGCTGGGCACCTTGCTCACGGTTTTGGGGCAGGATCCCAACCATCCCATGCTGCTGAAGGTGGGGGGCGGTAAGCCCGTGGGCCTGGGATCCCTGCAGGTCACCCTCGACAAGATCGAGCGGTCCGGCAACCTAAAAGATCGCTACAGCCGCTACGATCCCCCAGAAGCCGATACCCTGGAAGGAAAACGCCTCCAAGCCTTTGTGCAAGAGCAAATTCGAGCTGCCCAGGGCTACATCTTGCCCGAACAACTCAAGCGATTGGCCGCCATCCTGAGTCCCACTGCTCTGCGCGAGCCGCCCACCGGAGTGTACTGAGGGTTCCCCCATGCTGTCAGACACTGTCGATCTCAGCCCCCAATCTTGGGATCTCGCCCACGGCATCGCCCTGACCTTGGCCAAGGAAAGGGTGGATGTCAACGAGTTGAGCAAATGCGTCGCCTATCTACGCTCGGTTGCCCATCACCCTGACGCGGGATCCCGCTTTTTCCGATTCACCGGCGAGCTGGTGCGGGAAACTGGCCTATGCCGTACCCAACAAACCAGAAGATACTATCAGCTTATTGACGAAACCTGCAAAAGGTACTTGCAACCTCTGCAAGACAGGCCGGCGGAGATGCTGCAGATCCTGGGCTGGGCAGCCCGGCTGGCTTGCTACTACAAGGATGGAGGGATCCCCATTGGCGAGATTCCCCAAGGGGCGGGAAACAAATCCCAGGACGACAGACAACAACAAAACCATCAACACCAACAAGACCAGGCCCAGCATCAGGCCCGCAAAGCCTGCTTCCAGACCGGGCAAAAGCTGAAGGCCACCATCACCAACATCAAGGGCAACGAAGTCACCTTCCAGATTCTGGACACAGACACCAAGCTCACCCAGAAGGAGCCCAAACGGGCGGGATCCCTCTCGGTGGGGCAAGAGGTGCAGGTGGAAGTTCTGGGTCTAAAGGAAGATGGCAGAATCCGCAAGGCCAAGCTGCTCTGGGCGCAAAGCGGAACAGAGCCCTCGAAAAATTTGAGTTAACCGCCTATCATGCAGACCATCATCA
>NZ_JANSIM010000132.1:0-16962 GCF_047502655.1 Synechococcus sp. R5-12
GCCCGCTCCGTACCGCTTAGCGGTCGGAGCCGGGTAGTTTACGCCGGCTCCGCTAGATTGATTGTCGGGTTGCGGTCGAAGAAGCCCCAAGGTACCAGCCTAAAGCCCGTTCTGTGTACAGGCATGACGGGCCAATCCTCATCCCATGAAAAAACCCCTGCCCAACGGCATGGGGAGAATGTATGATGGGGAGCCCGCGTTTCTACAGAACTCCCTCGAAGTCAAGCAGCCCTGAATAGGCAGCAACAGTTCTCATCCCGCCTCAAACCAGAGTTGTTCGGGATCCACATAATAGCAGCGGGCATTGTCCGCACAGATCAGCGCCCAGCCGTTTTGGTCGGCCTCGACCAAAGTATACTCACACTGGGGAATGAAATAGCCTTGGTGGTTTCGGGTATCGCTCTTAACCCAAACGGTCTGACGGTTCATCTTAAAGTTCCTCCCATCTGCAGTCAAAGGGGTCAAAAAAGTGAGGTTGGAAAACGGGACTCGATTCAGTGGCTATGGAAGCGGCGGCAGTGCAACACCACTGCAATATAATGAAGTGCAGCCACCGCCGAGCTAAGCATCTCGCGCCAGCCCGGAGTTCAATCTCATCAATCAACTGAGGCCGGGGAAGAGAAGCGACGAGAGCTAACCCCTATCGATAAATGGATCCCATATTGCTATTGGGTACAAGAAGTTTAGCACCAACTCCATGAGAACATCGCTAAGAGTTGTAGATTAAAATAAAAAGCTCTAGATTTTCCTAAAGTCTTGTTGCAAAACAAGGAATAGGGTCACTTAATCTTCTTCAAAAAGCCAGTTGTAAATCTTGCTCAAGTGGGGCCAAGCAGGACGGCGGTTCCCTCCCTCTTGCAGGTTGGATTTGACACCCTCAATCTGCTCGGGATCCCGTGCCAAGATTTGCTTAATGGCCTCCACCTGCTGGCGTACCCCGGTTTTTTTCAGCTCCAGCATGGCTAGGGTCAGATTCACACGGGGCTGGGCATCCACCGGATCCAACTTCACAGCAGTCTGGGCGGCCTTCAGAGCTTTTTCCGCCTGCCCCTCCAGAAGGTAGAGCCAGGACAAGCACGTCCAAGCCGCCGCCGCCTTTGGGGATCCCTTACAGATTGACTCAAAAGAGGGAATTAACGTCTTGGCCGCTTCCCCGGATTCATAGCGCCGAATCCCTTCCTGAAATAATTCTTCAATTTTTTGGCTCATCTCCCTCAATCCAGCACATTAGCTTATTGACAAAATCGACGATCTATGCATGTAAAGTCGCTCTCGCCTGCTCGCTCATCTGTTGTAGCGCACTGCCGCTGGGGAGAGGGATCCCTTCTCCTTCAGCCAGCCAGAGCCAATACTCGATATTGCCGGCAGGGCCAGTGATGGGCGACCACGTGTAGCCTTGCACCTGCCAGCCCTGGGCCACGGCCGAGCGCATCACCGTCTCCAGCACGCGGGCATGGACAACCGGATCCCGTACCACCCCCTTTTTGCCCACCTGGTCTCGGCCCGCCTCAAACTGGGGCTTCACCAGCAACAGCGCCTCCCGTGGGAAACGCAACAGGTTCCACAGCGGAGCTAGCACCTTAGTCAGGGAAATAAAAGACAGGTCTACCACCGCCAAATCCGGCCAGCTCTGGGGAGGTGCCTCGCTTCCGTACAGATCCTCCGGCTGCAGATGGCGCAAGTTGGCCCGCTCCTTTAGGATCACCCGCGCATCCGTTCGCAAAGACCAGGCCAGTTGCCCATAGCCCACATCCACTCCGTAGACTCGCTGGGCTCCCCGTTTCAACAAGCAGTCTGTAAAACCTCCTGTGGAAATGCCCGCATCCAAACAAATACGACCCTGCACCTGAACAGGAAAAGTTTGCAGCGCCCCCTGTAGCTTTTCTCCCCCCCGTGAGACAAAAGCAGGCCCAGACTGGACTTGCACCGCTGGATCCCCGCTCACCCAGGTTCCAGGCTTTTCCGCCCGCACCCCATTTAGAAAGACTTCTCCTGCCAAAATGGAGCGTTGCGCTTGCTGGCGTGAGGAAAAATATCCGCGCTCCACCAACCAGCTATCCAGACGCACCCGCTTGGCCATCTCGCCGGTGCCTCACCTTGCATAGATCTTCCCGCCCATTAGAATAGGCGAGCGGGATCCCAACTGACCAGAATTGAGGGATCGCCAACAGCAGATTAGCCGAACCGTCCGCTCACGTACTCTTCCGTTTCCCGATGGGCGGGAGAGTTAAAGATTTTCTCAGTGCGGTTAAACTCCACCAGCCGTCCGTAGCGAAACCCCTCTTCGTCGACTTCAGTGTTGAAGAAGGCGGTAAAGTCGGAGACCCGCGCTGCCTGCTGCATGTTGTGGGTAACGATAATGATCGTGTAGCGACGGCCCAGTTCCTTGAGCAACTCCTCAATGCGCAACGTGGAGATTGGATCCAACGAGGCACAGGGCTCGTCCATCAGGATCACCTCTGGTTGGATGGCCAAGGTGCGGGCAATGCAGAGGCGCTGCTGCTGTCCCCCCGAAAGGGAGAGGCCGCTCGTCTTCAACTTGTCTTTCACCTCGTCCCAGAGGACGGCCTGACGCAATGCGCGCTCTACCAGCTCATCCAAGTCTCCTTGGTAGCCGTTGACCCGTGGCCCAAAGGCAATGTTGTCGTAGATGGACTTCGGGAAGGGGTTGGGCTTTTGGAACACCAGGCCAACTCGCCGCCGCACTTCAGCAGGATCTACATCGGGATCGTAGATGTTTTTCCCGTGAAAAATTACGGATCCCTCTACTCTCGCCCCCGGGATCAGATCGTTCATGCGGTTAAAGCAGCGCAGCAAAGTACTCTTGCCGCAGCCGGAAGGGCCAATAAAAGCAGTGATGTGATTCTTGGGAATCTTCAGAGAAACCTGCTTCACCGCCAAATGAGAGCCGTAGTAAACACTGACTGCTTGCGTTTCCAGCTCAACAGTTAACTTGGCAGACTTCTTAGAGGAATCAGGAGTGCCGGGAAATGGAGGGCGCATAGGAATACCAGAGGTAGACGTTGCTTCAGAACCCAAACTCAAAATCGAAGAATAGTGAGGCAAAAATCTCAGAAGAACCAGATCAGATAGTAATGGTTTCCTGACGACGACTCAGCAGCAGCCGGAAACTGATCGTGGTGATCAAAACCAGAATCACCAAAGCCAAGGCTCCTCCCCAAGCAATTTTCTGCTGGTTCTCGAAGGGAACAATGGCAAAGTTGTAGATCAGCACCGCCAACGAGGCTACTGGCTTCAGCAGACCATTAGGCCATAGAAAGCTGAACAGAGCAGTAAAAATTAGAGGTGCAGTCTCCCCAGCTGCTCGGGCAATGGCCAAGGTCACTCCCGTCAGAACGACCGGCAAAGCAGCTGGCAAAACGACCCGAAACACAGTCTGCACCCGCGAAGCTCCCAAGGCGTAGGCGGCAGCCCGAGTGTCCGCCGGCACCAAGCGCAGAGCCTCCTCGCAGGAGAGGATGATGATCGGCAAAGTCAATACCGATAGAGCTACTCCGCCAGAAAGGGCAGAAAAGGTCTTGGTGGAAAGCACCAGCACCCCATAGGCGAACACGCCAGCGATGATGGAAGGAACCCCCGTCAGCACTTTGATAATGAAACGCAGAGATGATGCTGTAGAACTGTTCTGGCCGAACTCCGAGAGATAGATCGCAGCAAATAGACCAATAGGGAAAGTGATTGTAATGGCAATCGATACCACAATGATCGTTCCCAGCACAGCGTTGCCAAAGCCGCCTACCTGATCGCCAGGAGGAGGAGGAAGCTGGGTTAAGGTCTGCCAATTGAAGCGCTCAATGCCATTGACGAAAACATAGTAAAGGATGGAAGCGAGCACAACAATCGCAAAAATGCTGGAAGCAAAGATCAGGCCTGTCATCACCCAGTCCAGCACGACGCGCTTGGATCTGACTTTGCGTTTGAACAAATTGGCCTGTGCTGCCACTTGTGTCGCCATGTTCCTCTACTCCCGAGAAGCCGTCAAAGCAAACTTGACCTGACGAACCATCAGCTCAGCGATGATGTTGACCACCAGCGTAATGACCAGCAAGATCAAAGCCGCATACATCAGAGCCGAGATCTGCTCGTCGGCTGCTTCTGCAAACTCGCTGGCCAGCAATGCAGGGATGTTGCTGGCAGGGGCCAAAAGCGAGACTCTAATCCCCCGCGCATTGCCAATCAGCATTGCCACCGCCATGGTCTCGCCCAGGGCGCGTCCCAAACCCAGCACCACAGCCCCCAACATACCCCCAATCGCAGCCGGTAGTACCACTCCAAAAATGGCTTCCCATCGCGTAGCCCCCATCGCATAGGCAGCCGCGCGCAGCTCAGGAGGAACAGCCACCAAAACCTCTCTGGCGATGGCCGTGATGATGGGGATGATCATGATCCCCAAGACAACCCCTGCCGTCAGCATCCCCGGCCCAATCGGTGGTGTGCTGAAAATGGGAAGCCAATTGAAGTTCTCGTACAGGAACATCTGAACGGGGCGGAAGAAGGGGATGAAGACAAACAATCCCCAAATGCCGAACACCACACTGGGAATAGCCGCCAACAGCTCAACCACAATGATCAGAGCCAGACGCAAGGACTTCGGAAGAAAATCCTCGCTCAGAAAAATAGAGATGCCAAAGCTAAAAGGAACCCCCACAATCAGAGCGATGAGAGAAGTCACTAGCGTGCCGTAGATCTGTGGCCAGGCCCCATAGATATCCTCGACCGGATCCCAGGTGGTGTTCCAGAAAAAGCTTAGTCCAAACCTGTCTATAGCAGGTAAAGACTGAATGCCGATCTCCAGAGCAATCCAGAGCAGCAGGAAGGCCGAGAAAAACACGGCAATCCGCGTAGCCCAGATAAAAACCTGGTCGCGCCGGCGCTGGAAAACCGGCCGAGGCCGAAACATAGAACTGCTGTCAGAAAAAAAGGTATTCATCCGCCTGAAGCCAGAAGTGGTTGGTAAGAGTTTTTACGGGGTAATGCCTTCCAGCGCAGCCAGAGCTTTTTGCCGCGTTTCTTCCGGCAGAGGGACATATCCCAACTGCTCAGCGAAAGCCTGCCCCTCAGTGAGGCCGTAGCGGAGAAACTCTTTAACGGCCTTGGAAGTCTCGGCTTTGGGGTAAACCTTGTAGGCAAGGATCCAGGTGTAGCCCACAATAGGGTAAGAGTCTTCCCCACTAGGATCCGGATCGACCCCCAGCAAACGCTCGTCGAGCTGAATTCTGGCCAGCGCCGCTTTCTCCGTCTCGACGTTGGGAGTTACAAACTTGCCTGCCCGGTTTTCCAGACGGGCAATGTTCAGGTTGTTGAGCTTGGCAAAGCCGAATTCCACGTAGCCAATCGAGCCAGAAATTTGCTTGATCTGCTCGGAAACCCCTTCGTTCCCACGCGCCCCTACGCCGGTTGGCCAGTTTACCGAAGAGCCGCGACCCACCTTTTGCTTCCACTCTGGGCTAATAGCGTTGAGGTGAGTGGTGAAGATATCGGTGGTACCACTTCCATCAGAGCGATGCACGACGGTAATCGGCAAATCCGGGAAAGTCACCCCTGGGTTAAGGCCAGCCAGCAGGGGATCGTTCCAGTTCTTGATCTTGCCCAGGAAGATATTCGCCAGTGCCAGGCGGGAAAGGCGGATTTCGGGGCCCACCCCAGGAATGTTGTACGCTGCAACTAACGCTCCGCCCACCATGGGTACAGAAACCATCCCTTTGGGAGGGTTAGCCTCATTCTCAATTTGGTTGATCTCTTCAGGACGGGGCACGCTGTCACTGGCACCGAAATCGACCGTGCGGGCTACAAACTGCCGACGACCCGCACCGCTTCCTACAGACTGATAGTTGACCTGGATGTTAGGGTTTTTCTTGCCAAACTCTTGGGCCCAAGTTTGATAGATGGGGGCCGGGAAGGTCGCCCCAGCGCCATTGATGGTGATGGTCTGCCGAGCAAACACCCGCTGCCAATTCGTCTGACTGGCCGCAAAGCCGGCAACAGTGGCAGATAGAAACTTCAGGAAAGAACGACGCTCCAAGGGGTGCAACGTCACCATACAGATCTCCTCTCCCAGATGAAGATAAAATCCTAGCCCAGATCTAAAAAAGGCTACTTCACTCGAGAACCTTACCCAACCCAATCAAAACTCGTCGGGCTGGGTATGCCACTACCGCCTGGAAGCTTGGAGGCAACCCTCAAGCTAACCCTGCGATCCTCAACAAGCCTTCAACCAATAGCAACATCCCAGGGATCCCTTTGAGCACGCAGGGTTCCCTCGGGAACGCTCCATTGAAGACTTCGCCAGTCCGCGCAGCTACTATAACGTAAAGGCCAGTTGTTTTTAGTTAAAACGAGGTTAAGCCCAGGTTATCTCTGGGGATATCCGCCAAATGTTGCAAACCCCTCAAGGGATCCCCTTTGGTGTCAGCCACTCTCTATCCTGGATTGGGTATCTCCCAAAACAGAGAACTTCCGCCTTTTGAGTTTGGAAAGGTGGTTTCTTCATCTTCCCGCCAAGGTTCAGAGCTGGAAGAGGACTCTAGAGACCTGCCAATCGGGAATAAGCTCTGAGAAGGGATCCCCTATGCCGACGGGCTGGTGGCTATGGCACTCTGGGCTGACGATGAACCTGCTGAGCCTCTAGAATGGAAGGCTGTCGAGAAAATGAAGTGCCTTCCCCGATGTCGAAACGTAACATGCAGGTTGTGCTGCGCCAGGCGATCCCAGGGCTGGGCAAGCCCGGAGAGATTGTCAACGTCAAGCCCGGCTATGCTCGCAACTACCTCTTCCCGCGGCAGATGGCGGTGCGGGTTACCCCTGGCATATTGAAAGAGCAGCAGATGCGTCTGCAGCAGGAAGCGGCTCGTAAACTGGCAGAAAAACAACGGGCGGAAAACTACAAGACCGCTCTGGAGACCATCGGTCGCTTCGTCATCCGTAAGAAAGTGGGAGAACACGACCTCCTATTTGGGCAGGTGACCACCAGCGATATTGCTGAGGTGGTGCTGGCTACCAGCGGTCTAGATATCGACCGCCGCAACATTCTCCTCAACGAGGAAATCAAAAAAACCGGGGTTTATCCCGTGCAGGTAAAGTTACACCCCGAAGTTACCGCTACGCTGCGCATTCAGGTTACTCCCGAATGAGGACTCACCTTCGAGGCTCCCTGAATTCCTGTGAGGGATCCCGGGGTGAGTAGGGTTTTTGCCTTAGGCAACAAGCGGGTATGCTCAGCCTAGAGCTTGACCCGCCTGACGATTGGAGCTGACTGGCTGAGAGGCCGGTTGCCCTAGGGCTGGGTTGATTTTCCTATCCTGGCTTGTGGTGATCAGCGATTACGACTTAACGGGTGGGGATCGGCTTCCTCCTCAAAACATAGAAGCTGAGGAGGAGATCCTGGGGGGCATTCTCCTCGATCCGGATGCGTTGGTGCGGGTCGCGGAGTTTCTGCGTCCAGAGATGTTCTATATCTCTGCCCACCAAGAGATTTACCGGGCTGCTCTCCAACTGCACAGCCAAGGCCAACCCACTGACCTGATGACTGTGTCTGCCTGGTTGGCGGATCATCATCTTCTGGAGCGGGTGGGAGGAACGGGGGCGATCCGTCGTCTGCTGGAGCAAACCGTCAGCAGCGTCAACATCGACCAGTATGCTCGCCTGGTGATGGATAAATACATGCGCCGCCAGTTGATCCAGGTGAGCAATACCTTGGCTCGTTTGGCCTACGATACCAGCCAGCCCCTGTCTCAGGTGATGGATCAAGCCGAGCAGCAGGTGTTTGGCCTCACCCAAGAGCGAGTGCAGCGTAGCCTCATCCCGGCTTCTGAGGTTTTGGTCAATATCTTCTCGGACTTGGAAGAGAAGTTCCAAAGCGGGGCACAGCTTCCGGGGATCCCGACCAAATTCATCGACCTGGATAACCTGACTCAGGGCTTGCAGCGATCCGACTTGTTGATCCTGGCCGGTCGTCCCTCGATGGGGAAAACCAGTCTTGCCCTCAACATTGCCCAAAATGTGGCTGCCTATGCCAAGCAGCCGGTCGCTATCTTTAGCCTGGAAATGTCGAGGGAGCAACTGGTGCAGCGGCTTTTGGCCAGCGAAGCCCGCATCGACAGCAGCCGTCTGCGCTCTGGGCGCATTAGCGAACACGAGTGGCAGCGCCTGGGCCAAGCCATTGGTTTTTTGTCGCAACTGCCCCTGTTCATCGACGATACCCCCGACTGTACCGTTACCGAAATTCGCTCCAAAGCGCGGCGTTTGCAGGCGGAACAGGGGGGAACGTTGGGGATGGTGTTGATCGATTACCTACAACTGATGCAGGGATCCGCCGCCGACAACCGGGTGCAGGAGCTGTCGCGCATTACCCGTGGCCTCAAGGCCATGGCCAAAGAGCTGATGGTGCCGGTGCTGGTGCTGTCTCAGCTCAGTCGAGCTGTTGAGTCTCGCTCCGACAAACGTCCACAGCTGGCAGATCTGCGGGAATCGGGCTGTCTGGCCGGGGATACGCAGGTGATGGATGCGGATCGCGGCAAGATCTGGCGGCTGGATCAACTGGCGGCCCTGCCGGCTTCGGCGGAACTGCCCCGCCTGCTCAGCTTGAACGGGCGCGGGCGCTTGGTGCCCCAACAGCCTGTGAAAGTGTTTTGCAGTGGTCGGCAGCCCACCTGTGTTCTGAAGACCCGCCTCAACTTTTCCATTCGCGCCACCGGCAATCACCCCTTTTTCACCCAACAGGGCTGGAAAACCTTGGACGAGCTGCAATTGGAGGAAGAGGTGGCGGTGGTGGTGCAGGAGGGGCTGATCTGGGATCCGGTGGTGTTCATCAGCGAGCCGGGGGAGCCTCAGCCGGTTTACGACATCGAGATGCCCCGCCACCACAACTTTGTGGCCAACGGGCTGCTGGTACACAACAGCATCGAGCAGGATGCCGATCTGGTGATGATGATCTACCGCCCGGAATACTACGATCCCAACACCAGCGATCGCGGCATTGCCGAGGTCATCATTGCCAAACATCGCAACGGCCCCACCGGTACCGTGCGCCTGCTGTTCGAAAGCCAGTACACCCAGTTTCGCAACCTGGCGGATCCCAACCGCTGAGCAATCGACGCCGAAGAGGGATCCGGAGCTGCTGCCTTGGGAACAACCCCGCAAGGTGTTAGCTTAGGATCGCTGCGGGCCAAAGCGTTGCTCTTGAGCCGGCTACCCTCTCTCCTAATGCTCAAAACGATATGTTTAAAAACGTGTTAATTGCCACCGACCGCCGAGATGGCCTGCAGCGTTTTGGCAAGTGTCTAGAAGATCTGCACAGCAATGGCATCGAGCGCGTCACCTTCGTCCGCAGCGTAGATTGGCAAGAGGACGACATCGGCATTCCCGACGACATTACCCCCGAAGTCCAGGCAGAGCAGACCCAGTTGCAGAAGCTGCTGAACCCGATCCCGGCGGGGTTGGAAGTCAAGGCTCTGGTGCAGGCGGGCAGGCCAGCCGATCTAATCCTAAAAGGCATCCAAACCTATGGCTCCGATCTGCTGATTACAGGCATGGGTACCCACAACCTGCTCGCCGAAAAATTGTTCGGCAGCACCACCATGACGCTGTTGCCGAAGCTGAAAATCCCCCTACTGGTGATGCGCCCCCAACTGCTGGCTACCTTTACCCTGGAAGAATTGCGCTTGCGCAGCCGCCACCTGTTTCGCTGCCTCTTGGTGCCCTTTGACTTTGAGCAGCCGCGTCAGCAGTTGCTGAACCATCTCGGCCACCTGCTGCCCGGTACTTCCCAGTGCCAGACGCTTACCCTGCTCTACGTGGTGGATCCCAGCGCCCGCCGCAACCAAGGAACTCCGGTGGAGGTGCTCAAGCGCAAAGCCGAGGCTGACCTGGCCCAGGTGCTTGAACCCCTGAGCGAGCAGGTGAAGCCCGTACAGTTGCGCACCCTGGTGCGGGTGGGATCCCCTCTCAAAGAGATCCTAGCTACTGCTGCCGATGAAGACATGACGGCCATCGCCACTGCCTCCCCCCACGTGGGCAGCTTTTGGGAGTGGTCGGTTCGCAGCCTCACCGGCGAGATTTTGCGGCAAAGTTGGCATCCGGTGTTGTTTTTCCCGCGCGGGTCTTTGGCCCAATAAATCCAGGCAAGATCCAAGCCGAGTGTTGCAGATTAACTCATCCTCCATGACCCCCCCCTCTACGACAGCGCTGCAGGATCTGTTTCGGGCGGTGGCCCAAGGGGAGCTCACCCCAGAGCAAGCCCTGCAAGCCTGTCGCTTTCTGCCCTTTGAGCCGGTGGGAGACTTCGCCCATGTGGATCACCACCGTCCCTTGCGCACGGGCTTTCCCGAAGCCGTGTGGGGGCCGGGCAAAACCCCAGATCAGATTGCCCAGATCCTGGAGCAACTCCACCAGCGGGGATCCCTGGCCTTGGCCACCCGCATCGAAGCCCAGGTGTATGCCGAGATCCGCAGCCGCTTGCCCCAGGTGCAGTATTCCCAGGTGGCCCGCTTGTGTTGGATCCCGTCCCAGCAGGTGGTCAGCCATCCTGGACAGGTCAGCGTGATCTCCGCCGGCACTGCCGACTTACCGGTGGCAGAAGAAGCCGCCCTCACGCTCGAGCTTTCCGGATTTCAGGTGAAGCGCCTCTGGGATGTGGGGGTGGCCGGGATCCATCGGCTGCTGCACAACCGGGCGGCCCTGCAAGCAGACGTGCTGATCGTGGTGGCGGGCATGGAGGGGGCCTTGGCCAGCGTGGTGGCGGGTCTGGCGGATTGTCCGGTGATCGCTGTGCCCACCAGCATTGGCTACGGGGCCAGCTTCCAGGGCTTGGCTGCCCTGCTCACGATGCTCAACTCCTGCGCAGCGGGGGTGGGAGTGCTGAACATCGATAACGGTTTCGGGGCGGCCATTCTAGCAGGCCAGATCCTGCGCTGTGGACAACGGCTGGCGGCTCGACTGAGCTCATCCGGCCCCACTGGAGATCCAACAGAGGATGGCCAGATTTCAGAAGGTTAAGAACTGTAAATGGATCCTGAGCCAAACAGGCTATACTCAGGCCATAGTTTAGGCTTGGGCTTTCTCTTTCCCATCCTTCGGGAGTTTGAGGGTGTTGCCTCTGGTCACCTAACTGGGTTCATGCCTTTTTCTGGGGTACCTTTATCCGAAGATGGGGAGGGTTCCTACGCTGGTTAACTGCTGTGTTGGACTGACTGGGGCGGACAAAACGCGCGAATATGCTAATTGATGCAACACTTGTCAAAAATGCAACAGATGCGATGGGAGCGACCTTGATCCTGGCGCAAGGGATGACTCAGTCCTTCACCTGGACAGATATTTTCTTGGTAGTGGCTTTGGTGTTTTTGGAGGCCGCCCTCTCTGCGGACAACGCCGTTGCCCTAGCAGCTCTGGTGAAGCATCTGCCCACCCCCCAGCAGCAGAATCGGGCCTTGCGCTGGGGCATCATCGGCGCTTACAGCTTTCGCATTGCCATTGTCTTTGCAGCGGTTTGGTTGGTGGAGTATCCGCCCGCCCAATTCTTGGGAGCCTGCTACCTGCTCTGGCTGGCCTGGCAGCACTTTCGGGGGGAGAAGGAAGGCCAAGAACAGGACATCACCCGCCACGCCAATTTTTGGCAGACCCTGGTGATGGTGGAACTGACGGATCTGGTCTTTTCTTTCGACAGTATCGCTGCTTCGGTGGGTGTCTCCCGCAAGGCTTGGGTAATCATCCTCGGCGGCATTCTCGGCATTACCCTGATGCGCTACATGGCTTCTCTGTTTTTGCGTTGGTTGGATGAGTTCTCTCACCTGGAAGATGCCGCTTTTGCCATCATTGCCCTGGTGGGGAGCACCATGTTGTTGGAAGTGTTTTTCCCCCAAATCGAGATCCCAGAGTGGGGGATGGTGGTGGCTGTGATCCCCCTATTTGTCTGGGGCTTCTCGCGGCGCGTGAAACTCCATTCGGAGCAGGATGAACAGCCGGAGCTGGCTGACGGAGAGAAGAGGGAAGAGAAAAGAGCAGGGGTTACAGACGAGATGGAGATCGTCCCCTCCGGTTGGGTGGCTGCCCTTGAGGAAGACCTCGCCCCTGAGCCCCAGAGCAGAGAGAATGGAGAGGAGAGGTACGGCTTGGGCCTATCGCCAGGGATCCCTGATCTGCCTTGATAGGGCTGTGGGCTGCTTCATTGCCTCGGCCCCTGCCGACTCCTAAACTAGCAGTGAAGCCGACTCAAGGAGGGAAGCATCCTGAGCCCCCAGTTTTGCTTGAAATCATTGGTCAAGTGCTTCAGAAGCAGCATAGACAGCCCAAAGGAGCAGCAGGCCGCGGAAAATAGGCTCCAGCCTTTGGCGAGGGCGGAGGTTCTGAGCATGCCAGCAGTGCAGAGCACTGCCCCCTTGGTGGAGCTGCGCCAAGTTTCCAAGCGCTTCGGCTCGACGGTGGTGCTTGACCACGTGGATCTGAAGGTGTACCGGGGTGAGGCCCTGGGCCTGGTGGGGCCTTCGGGCACCGGGAAATCGACGCTGCTGCGCATCATTGCCGGCCTAACGGAGCCAGACGCTGGAGAAGTGCTCTGGTGCGGGATCCCACTCCCGGAGATTCAAGCCCATCATGCAACTCCCCCTTTGCGAGTAGGGATGGTGTTTCAGCAGGCCGCCCTCTTCGACTCCCTGACGGTGGAAGAAAACGTGGGGTTTTTGCTCTACGAGCACTCGCAGTTGCCCCGCTCCCGCATTCGGGAATTGGTGGCCGCCAAGCTGGAGGCGGTGGGACTGGCGGGCAAAGAGCACAACCTGCCAGAAGAACTCTCGGGGGGGATGCGCAAACGGGCCAGCTTCGCCCGCGCCATTATGGAGGATCCTTCTCTGCCCCAGGATGAGCCCCAATTGCTGCTGTACGACGAGCCCACAGCGGGCTTGGATCCCATTGCTTCGACGGTGATTGAAGATCTCATCCGGGAGCTGCAGCAGGTGAAAAAAGCCTGTGAGAGCTACATTGTGGTGACCCACCAACACAGCACCATTTACCGCGCCACCGACCGCATTGTGTTGTTGGCCCAGGGGCAGGTGCAGTGGGAGGGATCCGTGCAGCAGATTGAAACGTGCGATAACCCCTTTGTGCGGCAGTTTTTCAGCGGTAGCGTAGAAGGGCCGATTCAAGTGGCGGGGCAGGTGTGATGCGTTCGCGAGCAGTGCGAGAAGGGGCAGTGGGCCTGTTGATCCTGGCGGGGGCGCTGGGCTTTGCCGGCCTGTTTTTGTGGATCTACAACCTGCGCTTCGGCAGTCGCGGCTTTCAATTTACCGTCACCTATACCAACGTGGCCGGGCTGGCCGAGGGATCCAGTGTGCGGCTGCGGGGGGTAACCGTAGGTCGGGTGGAGCGTATCACGCCTCAACCCAATCAAGTGGAGGTGCAGGTGGCCATTGACCAACCTTTGGCTATTCCCCGCAACGCCCTGTTTGTAACCAAACAGACGGGGTTGGTGGGGGAAACGGTGATGGACATCTTGCCCCAGGGGAGGGGTCAGGCGGCAACGGGATCCCCTCTGGCAGCGGATTGCGACAGCAGTCAAATCATCTGCGATGGGGATGTGGTGGAGGGCAAACCTGGAGTGGATTTTGGCCAGTTATTGATCCGGCTGGATCAGTTGCTCACACGGATCAACGACGATGAGCTCTTCGACACCCTTAACGCCACCCTAGAAGGGCTCACCCGCGTTGCCAATAGCGTAGCCAGTCTTTCAGAAACCGTAGAAGAGCAGGTAGCGGCTATTCGCACCGAAGATCTGGACTTGTCGCAATTCACCACGGCTGCCACGGCCATCCAAGACGCGGCTAGGGCTGTGAGGGGAACTGCCCGCAGTTTTCAAGCGGCTGCCGATCAATTCACCGCCCTGGTGGATCAAAACCGCACTTCCCTTAACGCCGCCCTGGAGAACATTCAGCAGGTGAGCGCCGATCTCCAGGCCATGTCCAGCGCGGTGCGCCCGCTGGTTACCGATCCACAACTCCAGGCCGATGTGCGCCAGATCCTGGCCGAGGTGCGAGCGGCTGCGGAGAACGTGGCCCAAGCTACCGAAGATCTGCAGCAGATTGCCGCCAACCTCAACGATCCGGGCACCCTGGCCACGCTGCGCCAAACCCTCGATTCGGCGCGCATCACCTTTCAAAACATGCAAAAGATCACCGCCGACATCGACGAGCTGACCGGGGATCCCCAGTTTCGCCGCGGCATTCGAGAGTTGGTATTGGGGCTGAGCAACTTGGTCTCCAGCGTCCTTGGGGAAGATGGGATCCAGCCCGCGGTGGCCGAAGGTTATCAGTTCCATTTTGCGCCCGTCTCTTTTGCCCAGGGAGTTGCCCCTGGATCCCAAGGATGGCAGCCGCAGACTTCCCCATAAGTTGGCTGCCTTTCCCCTCTCTCTAGCGGGAGTCTGGGATCCCTGAGATGACCCGCTGAGGTAACAACGGCGGCCAAAGCCGTTGAAGGGATCCCGAAGCTGGGGTAGGCTTTGCGGATAAGGTGTTGCCTGTATTGCTACGCAACGCTGATGCGACTGAGGTTGAGGTGTGAGGAATGTGTGGCATTGTCGGCTACGTGGGTTTTCAGTGGGCTGCCCCCATCCTGTTGGAGGGCCTGCGCACCTTGGAGTATCGGGGCTATGATTCTGCCGGCATTGCCACAGTGGATCCCGAAGAAGGATTGAGAGTTGTCCGCGCTACCGGCAAGCTGCACAACCTGCTGGTGAAGCTGACGGCCAACATGCCCACGGCCAAGGTAGGGATCGGACATACCCGCTGGGCCACCCACGGCGGCGTGACCGAAGAAAATGCCCACCCCCAGTGCGACGAGCGCGGGCGCATTGTGGTGATCCAAAACGGCATTGTGGAAAACTACCTGGAGCTAAAGGAGCGTCTCCTGGAGCGGGGGATCCCATTCCGCTCCCAAACCGATACGGAAGTGATCGCCCAACTGCTCGGCCTCTATACAGAAGAGCTGGGCTCCTTTGAGGCGGCCTTTGGCCAGGTCATGGGGCAACTGCGGGGAGGAAACGCCGTAGTGGCTCTGGATCGGGAGGCGCCGGATCGGCTGATCGCAGCCCGTTTGGGCAATGCCGGAGCCGTGGTGGTGGGAGAGGGAGAAGGAGAAAACTTCGTCGCCTCCGATCTGCCTGCCATTGTCCGCCATACCCGCAAGGTGGTGTTCTTGGAGGATGGGGAAATGGCGGTTCTCACGGAGTCTCAAGTGCGCTACCTGCGCATTACCGGCGAGGAGCTGCGCAAATCCAGCATCACCGTGGCCTGGGATCCCGTCTCAGCCGCCAAGGGAGGCTACAAGCACTTCATGCAAAAGGAGATCTTTGAGCAGCCCCGCACCACCACCGATACGCTACGGGGGCGGGTGGATCTGGAACAGGGCCGGGTGACACTGGAGGGGCTAACGCTTTCTGAAGCACAACTGGCCCACATTGAGCACATCCACGCCGTAGCCTGTGGTACTGCCTGGCACGCCTGCTGGGTGCTCAAGTACTTCATCGAGAGCTTGGCCCGTACCCCCGTGGAGGTGGACTATGCCTCTGAGTTTCGCTACCGCCAGCCGGTGTTGCGCCCCAACCACCTGTTGCTGGCTCTAACCCAGTCGGGAGAAACCGTCGATACGCTGGCAGCCATGAGCGAGGCCCGCACCCAAGGGATCCCGACTCTGGCGATTGTCAACGCCATCGGATCCCAGGCCAGCCGTCTGGCGGATGCTGGAGTCCTCTACATCCATGCCGGTCCGGAGATTGCCGTGGCTTCCACCAAAGTGTTTACCGGCATGTTGGTGGCGGGGTATTTGCTGGCCCTGCAACTGGCCCAAGCCAAAGGGATCCTCAGCCCGGTCCAGATCCAAACCCACCTGCAAGCCTTGATCGAGCTGCCGGGCAAGATCAGCCTGCTGCTGAAGGACGCCGCCCTCTACGACCAACTGGCGGAGCAGTACCATCATGTTGCCAACATGCTCTATCTGGGCCGCTGGGTTAACGCCCCGATTGCCCTGGAAGGAGCTTTGAAGATGAAAGAGGTGAGCTATATCCACGCCGAAGGCTACCCGGCAGGCGAGATGAAGCATGGCCCTATTGCCCTCATCGACGAGCGGGTGCCGGTGGTGTGCATTGCCACCCGGGATCCCGTCTACGAAAAAATGCTCTCCAACATCGAACAGGTGCGGGCGCGGGGGGGACGGGTGATCGCCCTCATCAACCCCGAAGACACCCAGGTGCGGGAGAAAGCCGACCACATCATCGAGGTGCCCAGCACGACACCCCTGTTGTCGGCGGTTCTGAACGTGATCCCCCTGCAGTTGTTCGCCTATGCCATGGCTTTGCGCCGCGGAGCCGATGTGGATCAGCCGCGCAACTTGGCTAAGTCGGTAACAGTGGAGTAACGGCTGTCGCTCTTGCCACCGCCGGCCCCTGGTTTTTGCAAAATCGGGCAGATCACCTCTTTTTCATCAGCAGCCGCAGGGGGGATCTGCCAATCGGAGAGGAGACCTTGAATTTGGCTTTTCAGCGCTTGCAGATCGGCAATTCGCCGTTCGATCTCCTGCAGCTTGCCTTGCAGATGCTGGCGAATTTCTGGACAAGGCTGCTCCCCTCGGTCGTGGACATCCAGGATTTGGCGGATTTCTTCTAAGCTCAGGCCCAGGCTCTGGCAGCGGCGGATAAAGGCCAGACGAACCAAAACCGAAGGGTCGAACAGCCGATAGCTGGACTCCGCCCGTTCCACCGTTGGCTTCAGCAGGCCTATCGATTCGTAGTAGCGCACCGTGCGTACAGGCAAGCCGGCTGCTAGAGCCACCTGGCCGATCTTCAGGCTAGCAGACAAGTCCTGGACAGCAGCAGGATTCGACATGTCCCCAACTGGATCCCTGTAGATTTCTTCAGCGTGACATACTCCCACACTCATGCTGACGCAAAGCGCTCCGCGC
>NZ_JANSIM010000002.1:0-53420 GCF_047502655.1 Synechococcus sp. R5-12
TTTTGTCTTCAGAAGCAGACATGGCTCAGTCCCCCCGCAATTCGCGCGCACGGCGCAGCAGCTCCTGCATGGTCTGGCCGGGACGAGGGCCGCCTGCTGCTGAATGGGGGTTAGGAGCTTTACGAGGCTGGGCAACAGGGGCAGTCGGGGGCAGGGTGGGAGGGGAGACAGGAGAAGGGGGTGGAGCACCGCTGGGCAGCGTGGGATCCCAGAGGGCCATGTAAAGATGGCCTTGGGCGTTGCGTTCGATCCTGCCGGCCCAGGGGCCAACGCGGAATTGCACTCGCCCGGAACGTCCCTCGCGCACAGCCTGCAGTTCTCGCTGCAGTTGAGCAGGCAAGGGGGCTTGCAGCATATCCTCCAAGAGTCCTTCCACTTGAGGGGTGGGTACGCCATCGGTGACGGTGGCTTCGGTTTGCCGCAGGGCCAGACTGGATGCGTCGTAGAGCAGGCCCAGGTTCACCCCGCCAAGGCGATACAGGTCATACACGGTGTTGGGCCAAGCACCATGCCCCTGCTGGTTGGGGGATCCCAGGCTGGCCCGTACCGTCTCGCGGGAAGTCTCCAAGGGAAAGGTGCGAAACACCGGCTCGCTCCTGTTGTAGGGTTCCAGCTCCGGCGCGGGATCCCGCCGTCCGTTCTGCTCTGAAGCCAAAACAAGGGGCTCAGGGACAAGCTCCCCAGGCATAGGATGGACATTCTCTGGGGCAATGGGATCTTCCACTGCCGGACGAGATCCTGGCCCGGAAACACGGGGGGCCGAGGGGCGTTGCAGCAACTGTCCCCATTGCCAACTCACCAAAACCCAGCCCAGCAGCCCGCCCATCAGAAAGGGAATCAGGCGCACCCAAAGCAGGGATCCCCCGTTCTCGACCTCCGTGGCCGCCGTCAGGGGCCTGAGCCGCAGAGTACCGGCTGTAACCAAGGACGGCGCAGCGGCAGGGAGACCTCCAGAAAGTGGGCCAGAGGCAGCCTCTTCCGACGAGGCGACTGGGACCTGAGGGGCAATAGATCCCTGTGCTCTGGCTTGAATGTGCTCCAGCTCCGTCAACACGTTAGCCACCGATTGCGGGCGGGCGGCAGGATCTTTGGCCAGGCAACCGAGGATCAAGTCAGACAAACCGGCGGGCAGCGGAAACTTCAGTCCCCAGTCTTCTAGAGGGATGGGCCGGTGCTTGTGGTGGGCCTGGTACCAGCCCGGGAAAGATTCGGTGGTGGGCTTGAGGGGCATCTCCCCGGACACCATCTGGTACAGCATGATCCCGAAGCTGTAGATATCGGAACGGGCGTCCAGCGGCAACCCTTCCAGCTGTTCTGGGGAAGAATAGGCCAGCGTTCCCAGGTAAGCATGGGTAAAGCTCAAAGATTCATGGCTGTTGAGCAGCTTGGCAATGCCGAAATCCACCAGCTTCGCCAGTTCCCCAAAACTGCTATCAGGCACTACAATCACGTTGGCCGGCTTCAAATCGCGGTGGATCACCTGCACCCGTTGCCCTTCCATGAGGATCCCCTCGTGGGCTGCTTTCAACCCCAAGCCAATTTGACGGGCCAGCCGGAAGAAGCGCTCCAAAGGCAAAGCCCCTGCGGCCAGAATATCCTTGAGGGTTTGGCCGTTCAGGTATTCCATCACATAGAAAGGCACCTCATCGGGGGTAAGGCCATAGTCATTGACTTTGACAATGTGCAGGCTTTTTTGGCCCAAAGCCGCGCAGGCTTTCGCTTCCCGTTCAAAGCGCAGGCGGGTGCGCTGATCCATTGCCGGCTGGGAGAGCAGCTTGACGGCCACTTCCACCCCACCAAAGAGCAAATCTTGAGCCAAATAGACTCGCCCCATGCCTCCCTGTCCCAGCAGATGTACGAGTCGATAACGCTGAGCCAAGAGGCGACCCAAAAAGGGATCCGACGCAGTAAACATAGGGAATCGCGGCGGTACAGAGAACAGGTTTGCAAGCCTCGCGAAGGGATCCGGCAGGAGCGGGCTACCTCTACCATAAGCACTGGAGCCGTTATAGGCCATGCTCACCGCCGTCAATCCAGTTGCCCTTGATGTCTTTGCCAATTGTTTACCACCCCGACTACAGTGCCCCCCTGCCGCCGGGCCATCGCTTTCCCATGCCGAAATTTCGCCTCTTGCAAGAGCTGCTGCTGCGGGAAGGGGTGATCCGCCCCCAGCAAGTGCACCACCCTGAGCTGCCCCCTCTTGCCTGGATTGAGTCGGTACATACCCCTGAGTACGTCAGGGCCTACTGTGAGGGATCCCTGGAGGCCAAGCTGCAGCGGCGCATCGGCCTGCCCTGGAGCCCGGAGCTGGTGCAGCGCACCTGTCGAGCGGTGGGGGGTACCGTCTTGACCGCCCAATTGGCCCTGCGCCACGGCCTGGCCTGCAACACCGCCGGCGGCACCCACCATGCCTTTCCCGGCTACGGCTCCGGGTTTTGCATCTTCAACGACCTGGCCATTGCCGCCCAAGTCTTGCTGCAGCAAGGGCTGGTGCAAAGGCTCTTGATCGTGGATCTGGATGTCCATCAAGGAGATGGCACTGCTTGGATCTTTCGCTCCGAGCCGCGGGTGTTCACCTTTTCCATGCACTGCGAGGCCAACTTCCCCGCCACCAAACAACAGAGCGACCTGGACGTGCCCCTGCCAGTAGGTATGGAAGATGAAGCCTATCTCCAGACTTTGGCCGACCACTTGCCCGATCTGTTGGCTCAGGTGCGCCCTGACCTGGTGCTCTACGATGCCGGTGTGGATCCCCACGAGGAAGATCTCCTGGGCAAGCTGGCCCTTAGCGACCAGGGCCTGTTTCGGCGGGACATGCAAGTGCTGAACACTTGTCTAAAGCAGGGCTATCCTGTCGCCTGCGTCATCGGCGGCGGCTACGGCAAAGACCTCAACCGCCTCGTGTATCGCCACTCCCTGCTGCACCGGGCGGCCAGCGAAGTGTACCGCCAATACCGTCTTTAGCCGGGCGCAAACTAGGCGTATTCGGCAATCACTACTGTGATGTTGTCTCGCCCGCCCCGCTCTTTGGCCGCCTCGATGAGCTTTAGGGGAAGTTGCTCCAAATCTTCCACCTGCAGGCAATACTCGATGATCACTTCGTCGTCCAGCTCCTCAGTTAGGCCGTCGCTACACAACAACAGGCGATCCCCTGGGTAAACTGTAATCGGCTGCACAGAAGGTGGACCCGCATCGGGTCGGCCCAGGCAGCGCTCGAGAATATGTCGCCAAGGGTGAATCCGGGCCTGCTCATAGGTCAGCTCCCCCAGTCGAATGGAGCGAGCCACTAAGGTGTGATCCTCGGTCATTTGCTGCATTTCGGATCCCCGTAGGCGATAGAGGCGAGAATCGCCAATGTGAGCGCTCCAGCAGTTGTCATTGGGATCCACCATGGCCACCACCACCGTAGTGCCCATGTCTGCCCGCTCTGGATTTTCCCGCTGATCCTTGAGGATGGCACTGTTGGCTGCTTCTACGGCTTCGCTGAGCAACCGGGGTGCCGGCACGTTTTTCCAGCCTCGATCCAGATATTCTCGGATGGTCTCGACAGCCAACAGGCTGGCTGTAGCCCCGGCAGCATGTCCTCCCATACCATCGGCAACAATAAAATAGCGCCCCTCTGGATCGCAGTAGCAGGCATCTTGATTGCTGCTGCGGATCTTGCCGGGATCCGTAGCGCAGGCATATCGTCGCATCACATCAATCGCTCTGACCGATTCAACCTTAAGAGTACTCTGATTAAAGCAAGAGCAGCGAGGGCAGCCAAAACCAAAGTGATAACCGTTAAGGTAGCATGTCCGGCCAAAAAGAGCTGAGTTGCGCTCAAAAAAAAGGCCGCAAACAACACCCCGTAAATGACTCCCAGCCCGGTGTTGTTCAGCTTGCGCAGCAAGCGCTCCGTCTCGCTGGATCGCACCCGCAGGCGTAGCTCCCCTTGTTCTATCTTGCTCAAGGTCAATTCGATCCGGCGCGGCAAGCTGAGGCTGCTGCTGGTGAACTCAGCCGCTTGACGGCCAACCTGGGCCAAGAGGGTCTCAGTCTTGCTTCCGTTTAAACTCATCAGCTCTTCCGCAAAGGGTTTGGCCACCTCCATAAAGTCGAACTCCGGATCCAACCCTTTCCCCAATCCCTCCAGCGTGGTCAGGGCCCGCATCACAAAAGTAAAGGTAGCCGGAAAACGAAACGGCTGATCGTAGGCCAGCTCGTAAAGGTCTTCGCTAATGGCCGCCACCGAGATTTCTCCCGAGTTGCTGGAAAAGGGTTTGTCCATAAAGTGATCCAGCATGTACTGCACCGAGCGGCGCACCGGAGCCAGATCGGCGGTGGGCACCAGCACCCCCAGTTCCACCAGCGAGGCCACCACCTGATCGGCATTTTTGGAGACCACACCTGCCAGCGTGCCCATCAGCTTTTCTTTCACATCGGAGCGCAGGCGGCCCATCATGCCGAAGTCGTAGAAGATCAACGTGCCATCGGGCTTCACGGCAATGTTGCCGGGGTGGGGATCGGCGTGAAAAAAACCATCCTTGAGCAGTTGCCGCAGATAAGCCTCTGCCCCCAGACGAGCCAAAACCTTGCGATCCAACCCTGCCGCACTCAAGGCTTCGTAATCGCTGATTTTGATCCCCGGCAGGTATTCCAATGTCAACAGGCGAGGAGAGGTGTAACGCCAATACACTTTGGGAACAGCAATTTGCGGCATATCCCGAAAGTTGCGACGGAAGGTATCGGCATTGCGGCCCTCATTGAGGTAATCCACCTCTTCCCAGAGGGTGCGCCGACACTCTTCGTAGATGCCGATCCAGTCGCGGCCCGGCCCGCCCCAAGAGGTGCGATACTGAAAGAACTCGGCAATCCCACGGCAGATCTCCAAATCGATGGTGAACAGCCGGGTCAGCCCCGGACGCTGCACCTTCACCACCACCTCTTCCCCGGTTTTGAGCTTGGCGCGATGCACCTGCCCCAAGCTGGCAGCGGCCAAAGGGGTGGGATCAAAGTAGCTGTAGATTTGGGTTATCGGCCTGCCCAGCTCCTGCTGCACAATCGCCGCCACCTGTTCGTAGCTGAAAGCAGGCACCCGATCCTGCAGCTTGGAGAGCTCCTCGACATATTCCGAGGGGAAGAGATCGGCGCGGGTGGAGAAAAACTGCCCTACTTTAATAAAAGTAGGGCCTAAGTTAAGCAGCGTTTCGCGGATCCAAATGGCTCTGGCCCGGCGGCGCTTGGCCTTTCGCTCAGGCGTGGGTTGCCCCCCATAGCTCCAAGCCTGCTGATCCAGCCAAAGGTAAAACAGCCAGGTGAGCACAAATCGCCAAATGTCCAGCATGCGGCCCTGGCGAGTATAGTTCTCCCGGGCCCAGCGGTAGGCGGTATAGGGCTTGACGGGTTGTGATCCCAAAGAAGTCCGGGATCCCAAAAGGCTCGCGTTCAAGCGTTTCGACTCCGGTACTTCTGCAACTCGGAGCGCAGCTGCGCCACTTCCGCCCGCAAGTCGTCCAGAGTTGCCTGCAAATCTTCTGTCTGGAAAGGCAGCGGCACCCTTTCCTGGGCGGCCATGGATGCTTCTGCCTCAGCCCGGGTCATGACATCCTGGGCAAAGGTTTGCCAGCCCTCCTGCAGCTCAGCCCACACCTTGCCCACTTCCCCGGCAATATCGGTGAGGGCGCTTTCCAAACGCTCGCGCAGAACGTCTGCCACAGCCTTGCCGACAAAAAAAGCCTGCACAACCGGATTCTTCATGCGACCCAAGTGTTAAGAAGCATCACCCAGATTATAACGAATCCTGCTCAAACACAGCGGCGAGCCGACCCACCCGAACAGCAGCGGATCGATCGGCCCGGCGGATTGGGGAGTTCGTCCAGTCCTAGCGGCGGCTGGTGGTCATGTCCGGGATCTTCAGATCGAAGACGCTGATGTTTTGCCGCGCTGCCGGCTTGGGATTGAGCATGCGGGCCATGTTGAGGAAGTTTTCTGGATCCCCGGGTTTGGGAGGACGGGTGAGACGATAGGTGCGCACCACTTCCCGCGTCGAGCGCTTCACGCCGGAGACATCGCGCCAACGGGCTCCATAGCGGGGGGTCACCAGGTTGGCGGGCTTTTCCGACAGACGACGGCGCTGGTAGGGCACCACATCATCCCCAAAGGCAGCATTGTACTCTTCACTATCCACCACGGCATCGATAAAGCCATCCAGCCCCTTGGTGGCAACGATGATGGAGTACTTGATGCGCTCCTGTTGGCTGTAGGTGGGCCGACCCAAGAAGCGCTGGAAGGTGACTTCAATAAAGCGGTAGTTGTCGTTGGGAACCATGACCAGATCCCGGTACACCTCCGACTTGCCCAGGCCGCGCACAAACTCTTTGACCGAGATTGCCCCGTTGCGCAACTGGGACTCCAGAGCTTTTTGCCGATAACTCTCCAGCATCAGATGCTCGCTGAAGATCTGGCGATAGGCAGCGCGAATGATGTTGTCGATACCTGTCGGGTCGTCAGGACGGTAGACGGGCGGGGTTTCGTCGCTGGGCACAAAGTAGCGAGGCACCCGCTCATTTTGGGTGGTGGGGCGATCGGCAAGCAACGGAAGGGACATAGATGGTGCTCCTAAAAAAACGAGAAAAACTTAAGAAAAACACAGTGAGGCAGGGAAGCTAAGGCTCAGCAGCCAATTCCTGCCAGCTCATCTGGGCGCGGAGAGGGATCAGAGGATCGGCATCTTCCAGGGCCATCTGGAGCGCAGCCTCGACTGAGGGGCGCAGAGATTGTTCACCCTGGCGAGCCAAGTCCGTCAGGGATCCGACGGCGGCATAGCGGACTCCCCAATCGGCATCGGCAAGACATTGCCGCAATAGGTGCAAGGCTCGCTCTTGATCGGGCAAGGGCCGCTTGGCCGCCACCCGTCCCAGCCCGCGGGTCGCCGCCCGTCGCACACTGGGGGCAAAGTCCGCTACAATGGCTTCCGCCAAAAAGGGGTAGGCATCCCCATGGCCAATACGGGCCAGAGCCCGCACCGAATAGGCCCGCGCCCCATAGTCAAAACCGTCAATATGGCTCAGCAAGGGCTGCACCGCGGCTTCCCCAAAGCGCAGCACTTCCTCCAGGGCGGCTTCCCCCACTGCAGGGCGATTGAACCCAAAGGCGCGAATTAAGATGGGGATCCCTTCCACTTGGCCCAAAGCGCCCAGCGCCCTCACCACCCGCAACAATTCCTCAGGCGACGTGGCCTGCTCCAATTCTGCTGCCAGTTGAGCCACAGCAGTGGGAAACGCTTGAGCAGCCGAGGCGGAGGACATAGGCAACGAATAGTCAAAGGTACACTTGAAACCGCTGATCAAAGGCACTGAGCGCCCCAGGATCCTAGAAGAGCTTCTCCAATTGCGGCAGGATCACCGCCGTCACCTGAGCCAGCGGCACCCACCCCAACTGAAGCGCCACATCGAACAGCCGCTTCAGAGCATTGATGCGCAGGTTGAGAGCCACGTCGGCTGTGGCCAGCAGCGGTGCCCCCGCCACCCATCCCGATTCGGCCAGGTCGAACAAAGCGGCCTGTCGTAGGCTGGAGTTGGAGTGGGCCAGTAGCGCCACCAGGATTTGGGTCAGCTCCTCAGCTTGCGTAAAGCGATAGAGCACCCAAGCCGCTGCCGAACGCACCCGCTCAGAGGGATGGTTCAAAAAGGGCCGGATCGCTGCCTCAGCCTCGGTGGCCTGAAGCTGACCCAAGGCCTCGATAAGGGCTTCCCAGGGCTGCTCCTGCTCGCGGGACTGCAACAGTGCCAGCAAGGGATCCACCGCTCGCTTGTCCCCCAATTGAGCCAAGGCATAGGCAGCCTCTTCCCGCACGTGGAAGTCGGTACAAGTGAGCGCCTCGATCAAACCGGGCACGGCCCGCGCATCCCCGATTTGCCCCAGGGCCTTAGCGGCATTGCGGCGCAGAGGATAGCCCCCCAAGGCAGTGCGATCCCGCTCATCCTGCAACGCCAAAAGCAGCGGCTCTACCCCCCTTGGATCCCGAACTGTGCCCAGGTACCAGGCAGCATAGTACCGATCTTGCAAGTCATCCCCCTGCAGCCGGGCTATCGCCTGCTCCCAAGTGAGCTGCTGCGGCAGCACCGCCGTGTTGGATGCCATACGAACCGTTGCAGAGCTGTTCATGACACCTGGGCAACCTTGCCGGTAACTTCAGTCGGCCGTCGGGCCTCCCTCACTCAGCAGCGCCGTTGCCCTGAGCGGGAGAGGCATTGGCTCCCGACAAGGCAGTGACCTGCACGATTTTGCCACCCATCCGCAGAATGCGCTGCATCTCGGCAGACAACCGACTGTAGGGAACGGTGGTGCTCAGGGTGCTGCGGCGAACTTTGGCAGAGGTGGCCAGAGCATCGGGCGGGTTGAGCAGACCGGTGTACTCAACTCGGTAAACCCGGCTGCCGGCTTCTGTCAGGGCTTCAGGGCTGGTGGTGCTTTGACCAAACATCGCTTTCCCCAGGTATCTATGAGACTTCGTTTGGAAGACAGGCAAACTGACCAGCGAACAAGCCGTACCGGCTATTCTCGCGAACCAGCACGCTGCCGTTGGGCAATGCCTACAATCCAAAGGCTAACTACCCCAGACTGGAGAGCAGGCGACCAACCCAACCGGCTTAAGAGAAGCCAAGGCGCCAAACCAACCTGGAAACAGGTGGAATAGACCTCTTTGGAGCCGTCGCCTGCTCTGGAGAGACACACAATTGGAAGACAAAGAAAGAGATCGTCCACTCCCAACAAGCAGGGATCTCTGCCCTGGGATCCCCTAGCTGAGGGCGTTGATGGCGTAATCGAAGTAGATGGCAGCTTCGTTGGCCGCTTGACCGCTCAGCATGCCCAGAGCGCGGCTCTTCATGTACTGCAGAGCCACGATGTACCAGCTGGGAGAGAGGTTAAAGGAGCGGTTCACTTCCCGCAGCCCGGCCACCAGGTATTCATCGAGGGGGCCGGTGCCACCCGCAACCAGGGAATAGGTGATGAAGCGGAGGTAGTAGCCGATGTCGCGGGCACACTTGGCCTGAAACACATCGCCGTGGCCCATTTCACCCGGCTGGGTCAAGTAAGGGAACCTCTTGAACACTTCCTGCACCGCTTCCCGCACCAGGGTTTGCTGATTGTTGGTTAGGACACGGGCCGCTTCCAGAGAAGCAGCAGCACGCTGGTAACGACCATTCACGGCCTGCAGTTCGCTGGCATTCAGAAAACGCCCTTGATTGTCAGCGGCAGCAATCGCTTCAGTGATGACAGTTTTCACCTTGCAGCTCCTAAATTCATCAATTGTGTTGTTAATGGACGTTCTGTAGGGAAGGCGGACTGGATTTCCACCTGCCTATCAGAAATGAAGGGATCTAACCGATCTAAAAAGGGACGACTAAGCCAGCTTCGACCCAAAGCTCAAACGATGGCGGCAGCCGCCTTATCGAAGTAGCTGGCCACTTCGCTTTGCAGCGCCGAGCAGTCCCCAGGAGTGATGCCCTTCGGATCCATGATCTTGGCCAGCGCTTCCTTCTTCATGGCAGCAATGCCGTTGGCCACAGAAGTGGTGGGCACCCCCAGAGCAATGTAGGTTTCCCGCAGGCCGTTCAGGCAGCGATCTTCCAGCACAGAGCTATCCCCGGCCAAGGTGGCATAGGTGATGTAGCGCAGGATGATCTCCATGTCCCGTAGGCAGGCAGCCATGCGGCGGTTGGTGTAGGCATTGCCGCCGGGAGCGATCAGATCTGGCTCTTGAGCAAACAAAGAGCGAGCTGCATTGGTTACGATTTGGGCGGCATTGCTGGTCATGCGGTTGACAGCATCTAGGCGCTTGTTGCCCTCTGCCACCAAAGCCGCCAAACGGTCAAAGTCTTGGTCACTTAAAAAGGCACCGCGTGCATCTGCCTGAGCGATCACCCGGGTAAAAGCATCTTGCATGATGGATCTCCTTCTGGTCTTTCCAAAAAGTGGTGAGCGACTGGCTGAACCTCCCAAAAGCCGAATCCCAAGCTTTTTTGCGGGATCCTCTTTGACCTCCAAAAACTGGGGATTCCGTGGCAGCAGGCTGCTCAAAACTACCCCCACCGAACCCCCCAATTTTTAGATAGGTCAAGAACCTCTGCGACTTTCAGACAGCCGAGCATCCAGCCTAATTTTATATCGCGGGAGGGATGAGTGTTTTGTGAAGATTTACAAACCCATCGATACCAAAATGTCTGCTTAGCCTGGGATCTCTGGACTATGGGGCGCAGCAGGGGGGAAATGGGTCTGCGGGCTGGCTCACAAAATGTAAACATTTGTTTTGAGATGGAAGCAGTCTGAGTGGGCACCTTCCTGAACAGAAGTTAACACTCTGGAGGGGTCACCTCTTGCAGAGCCGCTTTGAGGGCTCGACAAAAGTGGGCTATTTGCTGCAGTCCCTCTTCAGGCGTGGGGGCTTTCGCCAGCCGTTGCACAAATGCGCTGCCCACAATCGCCGCATCTGCTCCCCAGAGAGCGATCTGGCGGGCCTGGTCGGGAGTGGAGATGCCGAAGCCCACCCCAATCGGCAGGGGGGTTTGTTGGCGCAGTTGCTGCAGCAAAGCCGGGATCCGCTTTTCCAGGGTGGCCCGTTCGCCGGTAACGCCGGTGGTGCTGACCAAGTAGACAAAGCCACTGGACTGCTGGGCAATGCGGCGCATGCGCTCCGGGGGGCTGGTGGGGGCCACCAGCAGGATGAGGTCGATCTCTTCGGCCTGGGCTGCTTGTCGCAGGGATCCCGCCTCTTCCAGAGGCAAATCGGGGACGACCAAGCCGGCACAGCCGGCCTGCCGCAGTTGATGCAGAAAGTTGGGGATGCCGAGCTGGTGGATGGGGTTGTAGTAGGTGAACAGGATCAGGGGGGCCTGCAGCGAGAGACAGCGCAAGCCTTGTAGAATGGCGCCCAAAGTGACTCCCCGGCTGAGGGCGCGGGTGGCTGCTGCTTGGATCACCGGCCCATCCGCCAAGGGATCCGAGTAGGGTACCCCCAGCTCGATAAGATCGGCGCCGCTCTGATCCAGAACCTGCAAAGCCTCAAAGGTGGTTTCCAAGTTGGGATCCCCAGCGGTGAGGTAGGGGATGAGGGCTTTTTCACCACGGCTGCGCAGCGCCTGAAAGCAGGCTGTGATCCGAGTGGGCATGGGATCCATTCGATTCTGAGGAGATTGAGAGCATCCCCCACTGTAGCGTCTGCCGGGATCCCTAGGGGAGAGGCACGAAATCGTAGCCGGTACCGGAGCGGTTGCCGGGCTCAACCTGCACCAGCACATGGGGAGCATTGCGGTCGCCGGAGGGCAAGAAGCGCACTTCTCCGGAAGCGCCGTCCGGCAAGCGGAAGTTCGGGTCGCCCAGGGCGGCGAGAACAGCGCTGCGGCTGGTGGCTCCTTGGCTGAAAGCTTGCAAGAAAACCCGGGTGGCATCATAAGCCAGAGCGGTGCGCCAGCTCACCTGCCCTCCCCAGAGCTGGGCTGCCTTCTGGGCAAACTCGCGGTTGCGCGGCACCTGGGGATGCCAGGGTACCGCCACCACCAAGCCCTCTACCGCTGCTCCCCCTTCTTGCAATGTGGTGAGGCTGAAGAGCACATCGCCGCCCAGAAGAGCAAGGGGCTTACCAGCTACAGCGTTCTCGCGGGCTACGGCCAGCGCTTTTTCGGCTACGGAAGCCGTGGGAGCTAAAAAAGCTACCTGGGCTCCTTGGCCGACGGCCCTTTGCAGGCTGGCCTGGGGGTTGAAGTCCGACGCCGATAAGTCGAACTCCGCCAGCACGATGCCCCCTTCGCTGGTCAGGGTGGAGGCAAAGGCGTCCCGCAGGCTGGTACTGTAAGCGCTGTTGGGGTTGTAGAAGATGGCCACCCTTTGCAACCGCAACGTGTTGAGAGCATAACGGGCCAGTTGCGTGCCGGCCACTTGATCCGAGGGCACGGTGCGAAAAATGGCATCCCCCAGCATGCTGATGCGGGTGCTGGTGGAGGTGGAGGAGATCATGGCCAAGCCGGCAGGCTGATAAACCTCGGCTGCAGCCAGGGTGGCGTCGCTGGTGTTATGGCCGATCACGCCCAAGATCTCGGGCTGGCTCACCAGAGCCTTGGCCACCGCCGTTGCTCGCTCAGGGTTATCGCCATCGTCGGCAATCACTACCCGCAGCAGCCGTCCTCCGATTCCCCCCTGTTGGAAAAGCTCCTCCTGAGCTTGCGCCACCCCGCGCAGGGTCTCTTTGGCGCGGTTGGGGTTGCTGGAGATGGGCACCACCACCGCCAGGCTCAAGGGACTGCCCTGCTGCTGGGCACGGGCATTGTTCAAGAAAATGCGAGCTTCCGGGTCGTTGCGGTTGCTTTGCAGCCCCATCTCCAACACCGGGATGGCCGCGCTGAGGTTACCTTGGCGCAACAGCTCTGCAGCGGCAACGGCAGCGGGACTGCTATCGGCAAACAAGGTGCGCTCGCCGCTGGTCAGGAGCAGATCTTGTGCTCCACCCCCCAACCCTGGCAGCGATACTGGCGGTAGAGAAATGCCTTCCGGCCAGCGAACATAGCCCGCCCGCCAAGCACGATGACCGCCCCAGAGGAGCAATAGACCCAGGACGATGTAGACAATGGGTGGCGGAGACTTGACAACCATGATTCAGGGAAGAAAACGCCGACCTTTGGCCAGCAAAGACACTGCTCGCGCCCTCAGGGATCCTCAAAAACCCGTCTTTTCAAGGATTTTCAGAGGCTTCTCGAAGAATAACTTAAGGGTAGGGACGGTAGGAAGGGCTGTTGCGGTATTGACGCTCTAGCTGCTCCACAATGGAAACAGGAACAGATGGGGTTTCTGGGGGCTCTTCTGGTGGGGTGCCGGCCTGCGGTCTGGTCTCCGCGTTGAACTGCCGAGATGTTGCCCAAACCACTGCTGCAATCAGCAAAAGGACGATAGCGGCACCGTAAAGAAAGGCGACGATGGCCATCGGGTCAATGGTTTAGCTTTCCCCTTCCATGATAAAGGCTGTCGAGAATCACCCACTTCGGGATCCCTTAGAGCAAGCCCTATGGGACTGGCACCGAGGAGAGGCCAAGGGATCCCTGCTCTTGCATGCCTACGGCCTGGAGGGGATCCCGTTGGCGGAAGAGCCCCAGGTGGTCTCCCCAGAGGTGTTCTTCACCCAGGAGCTGCCGGAGGTGGAAGCCTTGGCCTTGGAACTCTGCCGCGGTCGGGCGCTAGACATCGGCGCCGGTACGGGCCGCCACAGCCTGCTGCTGCAGGAGGAAGGATTTGCCGTGGCCGCCTTGGATCGCTCCCCTGTGGCTTTGCAGATTATGGCAGAGCGGGGGGTGCGTTGCCGCATTGCCGCCGATCTTTTCCACTGGGCGGGGCCAGGAGAGCCCTTCGATACCCTACTCCTGCTGATGAACGGCGTCGGCTTGGCGGGATCCCTGTCGGGCTTGGAGCGTTTTTTGCGCCTGGCTCGCCACTGGGTTCAGCCCACTGGCCAGTTGCTCCTGGATTCCACCGATTTGAGCGATGCCAGCGACCTCGCAGATCTGCGGAATCTGCCGGCAGAAGAGGGAGGGCGTTTAGAAAACTTGGAAGATCCCTCTGGCAAGCTGGCCGCTCCTGCCCACCTCGAAGCAGGTGGCTCAGAAGATTGGCAGGAAGGGAGCGAGGCAAAAGCCAAGGTAGTGAACTTTGTAGCCGAGTACAACGGCCAGCGGGGGGATCCCTTTCCCTGGCTATTTGTAGATCCGGAAACCCTGCTGCAGTGTGCCCACGCCAACGGCTGGCAGGGGCAGATTGTCTATCAAGAGCCGGAGGGGGCTTTTCTGGCACGCCTCACCCCCTTCTGAAGGACTCGCTAGTGGGAAAGGATCTGGGATAAAAACAGGCGGGAGCGCTCTTCTTTCGGATTGCTGAAAAACTCTTGGGGGGTGTTTTCCTCCACGATCTTGCCGCGGTCGAAGAAGATAATCCGATCCGCCACCTCGCGGGCAAAGCCCATCTCGTGGGTTACACACACCATGGTCATCCCCGAGCGGGCCAACTCCCGCATCACGTCCAGCACCTCCTTGATCATCTCTGGATCCAAGGCCGAGGTGGGCTCATCGAAGAGCATCACCGCCGGATTCATGGCCAAGGCGCGGGCAATCGCCACCCGCTGCTGCTGCCCCCCCGAAAGTTGCCCCGGGTATTTTTCTGCTTGCTCGGCGATCCCCACGCGGCTTAGCAGTTCCATAGCCCGCTCTATCGCCTCACTTTTTTTCATCTTTTTCACGTGGATTGGGCCAAGGGTTACATTTTGCAAAACCGTGAGATGGGGAAACAGGTTGAACTGTTGAAAAACCATGCCCACCTCGCGGCGAATGGCATCGATGTTGCGCAGGTCGCTGGTTAGCTCAATGCCATCTACCACAATGCGCCCTCTCTGGTGTTCTTCTAAGCGGTTCAACGTGCGAATAAACGTGGACTTGCCCGAACCTGAAGGCCCACAGACCACCACCACCTCTCCGCGGCGGATGCGGGTGGTAATGCCCTTGAGGACGTGGAAATCGCCGTACCATTTGTGAACATCTTCGCATTGGATAATGTCAGCGCTGGCTGCACTTTGCGGAGAGAGTGAAGACCTTATGTGCGGGGATCCTTGCATGGGTGGGTGACTCCCTAAGTTTCACCAAAGCAGGCATGGGTACCATGGCAGAACTGGCCGAGCCACAACCGTAGCCTCTGCAACATTTCCATACGCCCTGACATGTAAGGCTTTGAGAAAATCGTAGGCGCCTATGGCAAACCATTCTATGGGGTGTGGGGTGTGGCAGGAGTGTAACCCAATGGCACGGTATCTCGGTTGAAGTGCCGTGTATGAACGACTGTTGACGACGAAGATCTTGAGGATTGACATGGGGTAATTTTATGAACTGGATAAAGCATTTGAACGGATTGGCTCCCTTGGCCGGGGCACTGGCGTTGTCTATGGGCCTGCAGTCCCTTCCCGCTTGGGCGCAGCTGGGGCCGCTCACCGACCGCATCAAGGCTCGGGGCGAGTTGATCTGTGGGGTAAACAACCAACTGCCCGGATTCGGCAACCTGGATGACCAAGGCAAGTATGTGGGTTTTGATATCGACATCTGCCGGGCGGTAGCTGCCGCTCTCTTTGGAGATCCGGACAAGGTTCGATACGTCTACCTGACGGCGGCCAATCGCCAGTCTGCGATTCAGTCGGGCGAGGTCGATATGATTAGCCGCAACACCACCTGGACCCTCACTCGGGATCGCGAGTGGGCGGTCACCTTCGGCCCCACCACCTACTACGACGGCCAAGGATTTATGGTGCGGAAGTCGCTGGGGGTGGAAAAGCTGGAAGACCTGAACGGGGCCACCATCTGTGTGATTGCCGGCACCACCACCGAGCTGAACTTGGCGGATACCTTCCGCGCCCGTGGCATTGCCTTTACGCCAGTAACCTTCGACGGCGATGATTCTTCTTTCAACGCCTACGAAGAGGGCCGTTGCGATGCCATCACCAGCGACCAAAGCGCCCTCATCTCCCGCCGGGCCAGCTTGGCTTCTCCCGACGACCACGTGATCTTGCCGGAGGTGATCTCCAAAGAGCCCTTGGGGCCGCTGGTTCCCCACGGAGATGAGAGTTTCTCCGACATTATGAACTGGACGGTCTACGCCCTCTTCTATGCAGAAGAAAAGGGGATCACCAGCGCCAATGTGGACGAGTTCCTCAAGTCCGAGGATCCCGACATTCGCCGCTTCTTGGGCCAGGAAGGCAACCTGGGAGAGCTGCTGGGCCTGAAGCCGGATTGGGTGGTCAATGTCATCAAGGCGGTGGGCAACTACGGCGAGATCTTCGACCGCCACCTGACCCCCTTGGGCGTGCCGCGGGGCTTGAACCAGCCCTACACCAAAGGTGGGATCCAGTACGCGCCGCCTTTCCGCTGATCGGCTGATTCGGAATCCGGGCCTAGGGATCCCGGTTGGTCAGTACCGGCCAGGGATCCCCTATTCTCTGCTGTGCTCTGAATTTTTGCTTGCCCCGCATGACTTCTCTGTCCGACCAGTCCCACCTTCGCCCCCCCTGGTGGCGGGATGAGCGTATCCTGAAGCTCTTGCTGCAGGTGGCCTTTGTCGTGGCCGTGCTGCTGGTGTTCGGGATCCTTGCTCAGAACCTCCTCGCCAGCCTGCGCCGCCTGGGCATCAGTTTGGGCTTTCGCTTTCTGGGCAACTCCGCCAACTTTGGGATCACCGAGGGGCTGATCCCCTACGACCCTTCCGAGAGCTACCTGAAGGCGCTGGTGGTGGGGGCGGTGAACACCCTCTGGCTGTCGGCAGTCAGCATTGTGTTGGCGACGGCGATGGGCTTTGTCCTGGGGATGGCTCGCCTCTCCAGCAACTGGCTGGCCCGCCAGCTGGCCACCGTTGTTACCGAGATCTTTCGCAATGTCCCGGTGCTGCTGATCGTGATCTTCTGGTACCAGGGGGTGATCCTCACCCTGCCGGGGGTGCGCAACAGTCTCTCCATCGGCGGGCTTGTCTTTATCAACCAGCGGGGAGTGAAGCTGCCCGGGTTGGATCCCAGCGGCTGGCTGGTTCCCGCGCTGGCCATTGTAATCGCGGCTGGGTGGGGGATCCGCAAGCTGCTCCTAGTCTGCCGACCCGAGCTGGGATCCCGGCAGCGGAACCTGTGGGTGGCTGCGGGGGTGGCGCTGCTGGCGGTGGCCTGCTGGGTGCTCTTCCCAGAGCCGCCGGTGCGGCTGGATGTCCCGGTACTGGAGCGCTTTAACTTCCGGGGTGGGATCCAGCTTTCGGCGGAGTTTACCGCCATGATGCTGGGCTTGGTGACCTACACCGGCTGCTACATTGCCGAAGTGGTGCGGGGATCCTTTTTGGCGGTGCCGCGGGGGCAGTGGGAGGCGGCCCGGGCCGTCGGCCTGTCGGAGCTGCAAACCTTTCGCTTGGTGATTGTGCCCCAGGCCCTGCGGATCATGATCCCCTCCTTGAACACTCAGTATCTCACCCTGATCAAAAACTCCAGCTTGGCCATTGCCGTTGGCTTCTCCGATCTGTTCAACATCAGCAGCACCATCATCAACCAGTCGGGACGTTCGGTGGAGATGTTCGCCATCCTCATGGCCACCTACCTGACCTTTAACCTGGTGGTTTCCTACGGCATGAACTGGCTCAATGCCCGCGTCAAATTGGTGGAGCGCTAACCCATGCCCAGCAGTCTCTCCTCTCCCCTTGTAGAAGAAAAGGTACTCCCCCCCAGGGAGAAACAAAGTCCTCTGGCTTGGGTGCGCCGCAACCTGTTCGACTCCTGGCTGAGCACCTTGCTCACCTTGGTCTCCGCCTTGGTGTTGGCCTGGGCAATTTCCCTGTTCTGGAACTGGGCGTTCACCCAAGCCCGCTGGGAAGTGATCCCGGCCAACCTGAAAATCTTTGCCAGCGGCACCTACCCCAGCAGCCAACTGTGGCGGGTGTGGGCGGTGTTGGGAATTGTGCTGGCCACCTTGGGGGTAGCGGGGGGGGCTTGGGGCGGTGTGCTGCTGCACTACCTCATTCTCTTGGGAGCTGCTATGGGCTTGGCCGCTTTCCTGCCTTTGGGAACCCAGTCGCAGGGGTGGCTGGCGGTTTGCTCTGGAGCGACTTTTGCCGCTATTGCCCTCAGTCGCGGACGGGAATCCTGGCGGCTGGCTTCCATCTGGGTTTGGGCCTTGATCTTGCCCCTCTGTCTGGAGCTGCTGCTGGGCAACCTGGGCCCCAATTGGCCGGCAGTGCGGGCTGAGCAACTGTCTGGACTGCTGCTGACCTTGATCTTGGCGGCAGCCGCCATGATCATCGGCTTCCCCATTGGGGTGTTGCTGGCGTTGGGCCGGGCCAATCGGGCGTTGCCGGTGATCCGGATCTTCTGCACGCTGGTGATCGAGCTGGTGCGGGGGGTGCCCCTGACCACCATTCTGTTTGCCGCCTGGCTGTTGGTGCCCTTCTTTCTGGGGGGGATCAGCGTCAACCTGATCATCAGGGCGGAGGTGGCCTTCATCTTGTTTACAGCCGTGTACGTGGCCGAGGACGTGCGGGGCGGCCTGCAGTCAATCCCGCTGGGCCAGCTAGAAGCGGCACGGGCACTCGGCTTGAACCCCTTTCAAGTGACGGCTCTGGTGATTTTGCCCCAGGCACTGCGGGCAGCCGTTCCGGCGCTGGTGAACGAGTTCCTCACTCTCTTCAAAGACACGTCGCTGGTGTTCATTGTCGGCCTCATCGACCTGCTGCAGGCGGGGCGCGTGGTGTTCACTAACCCCAACTGGCTGGGCACCCAGCGGGAAGTGCTGTTTTTTATCGGCCTGATCTACTTTATCTGCTGCTTTGCCATGGCTTACGCCGCCCAGCAGGTGGAAAAGGCGCTGGGCTTGGGCAAGCGCTAGAAATTGCAGCCACTCCCCTTCCCCGTCCCCTCTGCTCAGGCCCCAAGATCCCCTTAACAGGCCAGGGCTACATCCCCCTATAGCGGCTCGACAAGTGCTTTTCCCTGGAGAGGGGGCAGCGCTAAGATAGCGGGGAACGTCTCGTTACACCTTGGCCCATGACCCTTGCCTCTGAGACCGAATCCCCGGAGCAAGCCGCGGCGGCCCCTGAGCCTGGTCGGGTGCGGGATCCGGAGTTTCCCTACGAGGTCGAAATGACCTTGATGGAGCACTTGGAAGAGCTGCGCAGCCGCCTGTTGGCCAGCGTGATCGCGGTGGCGATCTGCATCATCGCCTGCTTTGCCGTGGTGAATCGCATTGTCGCCCTGCTGGAGGTGCCCGCTCGGGGGGTTACCTTTTTGCAACTGGCGCCGGGGGAGTATTTTTTCGTTTCTGTGAAGGTGGCGGCCTACTCGGGGTTATTGCTGGCCACGCCCTTTTTGCTCTACCAAATTGCCCGCTTCGTCTTGCCGGGGCTGAGCGTGAAGGAGCGCAAGCTGCTGGGGCCGGTGGTGCTGGGATCGAGCCTTCTGTTTGTGGCCGGCTTGGTCTTTGCCTACTATCTCCTCATTCCGGCGGCGCTTAACTTTTTCATTCGCTATGGCGAAGGGGTGGTGGATCAGGCTTGGTCCATTGACCGCTACTTCGAGTTTGTGCTGCTGCTGCTGTTCAGTACCGGCCTGGCCTTTCAGGTGCCGATTTTGCAGGCGCTGCTGGGGGCGCTGGGGCTGGTGACTGCCGAGCAGATGTTCAAGGGCTGGCGCTATGTGGTTCTGGGCGCGGTGGTGGCGGGGGCCATTCTCACCCCCTCGACGGATCCCCTCACCCAGAGCCTGTTGGCCGGGGCTGTGACGTTTCTGTACTTGTTTGGCATTCTGCTGGTGAAGCTCCTTGGCAAATGAGCCGAAGCTGCATGCGCTGATCTTGGCGGCTGGGTTTTCCACGCGGATGGGAGAGCCGAAAGCCTTTCTGCCCTGGAAAGATGGGCAAACCCTGCTCTCTTACCAGATTTTTCAGTGGCGACAGGCGGGGTTTCAACCCTGGGTGGTGCTGGGATCCCAGCATTTGGCGGCAGCCCAACCCCACTTGGCAGGGGCAGAGGTGCTGGTCAATCCGGCTCCTGAGCTGGGCAAGACCCACTCCATTCGGGTAGGGGTGGAAGGGATCCCTGCCGATTTTCAGGTGCTGGCCATTTCGGCGGTGGATCAGCCCCGCCCGGCGTGGATCTACCACAGCTTGCTGGAGTACCATCTGCGCCACCGCGCTTGGGCTACTGTGCCGGTGCATCGAGGACGACGGGGGCACCCTACCCTGATCGACAGGCGCTTGCGGGAAAAGCTGTTGGATCTCCGAGAAGAAACCCTGGGCCTGCGCCGGTTGTTGCAGGATCTGGGCAGGCGGGTACAGGAGGTGGAGCTCTACACTCCTGAGATCTTCCTGGACTGCAATACCCCTGCCGATATGGAGGCCGCTGCTGCCGGTTGCGACAGCGTTGCCCAGGAGTGAGGGGATCCCCTTCAGCACTTGTCCTGCGACCGGTCGCCTCAGCGGTACCGAGCACTTCGGCGTTGCCCAGCAAGATGTTCTTCCCATTGCTCGTATGAGAAAGGGCCTTTATCCTGCCAGCACCTACGATCCTGCCTGCCCGGTCGGCAGCTACTGGGAGAGCACGATAGAAGATCCCGGCTGGCGGCATCCGGCACCTTTGCAGGAGCAGGTGAGCGCGGAGGTGGTCATTGTGGGGGGAGGATTGACGGGGCTATCGACGGCTCTGCACCTGGCCCGCGACCATGGCATCCATGCTTGTCTGCTGGAGGCGGGATCCCTGGGTTGGGGGGCCTCGGGACGCAACGGTGGCTTTTGCGGGGTGGGGTCGAGCCACCTTACCCACACCCAGATGGTGCGGCGGGTGGGCCTGGCAGAGACAGAGCGCTACTACCGGGATCAATGGCAGGCAGTGGAAACCGTTCAGAAGCTGGCGGCCAGCGAGGGCTTCTCCCTAGAGGCTCAGGGACAGGGCTGCTACGCAGTGGCCCATCGTCCACAGGCATGGTCGGAGTTAGAGGCCGAGTACCAGATCTGTACTCAGGTGGCGGGCTACCCGGCCCAGCTCCTCAACCCCAAAGAGCTGCGGGAACGCGGCTTCAACAGCCAAGAGAACCACGGCGCTTTGCACATCGGGGTGGGGTTTGGCCTCAACCCCCTCAAGCTCACCCAAGGGCTGGCCCAAGCGGCCCACCGGTGGGGGGCGAAGCTGTACAGCGGCAGTCCGGTCACGGCCTGGGAAAAGGTGGGATCCCAACACATCTGTCACACGCCGGGAGGAACGGTGCGCGCTCGACACTTGGTCATCGCCACCAACGGCTACACCCCAGAGGCCCTGTATCCCCAACTGGCGGGATCCCTGCTGCCGGCACTGTCCAACATCCTGGTCACCCGACCTCTGACGCCTCAGGAGCAGAAAGCGCAAGGGTGGTGGAATCCGACGCCACTCTACGACATGCGGCGGCTGCTGTTTTATTACCGCCTACTGCCGGATGGGCGTTTGCTGTTTGGGGGGCGGGGCGGCACCCGCGATACCCCGACGGAGCGACGGCAGTTGCGCGCTTGGATGACCCGACAGCTCTATCGTCTTTTCCCTGCTTGGGAAGGGGTGGAGATCGAGTACGCCTGGAATGGACTGGTCTGCCTTTCTCGGCAGTTTCACCCCCATATTGGCCCTTCGCCGGCGGATCCCAGCCTGTGGTACGGCTTGGCCTATCACGGCAGCGGTGTGGCCACAGCAGTGTGGGCGGGCAAAATGCTGGCCCAGGAGATCGCCGGGATCCCTTCCCAGATGAGCGCTCTGTTTCGCCAGCCGCCCCGCGCTTTCCCTTTGCCCTGGTTACGGCTGCACTATCTGCGGCTGGGGTATCTTTGGTGGCAGTTGACGGATGGATAGCCTCTCCAAGTGTGCGGGGGATCCCTCTGTTCGGCGGAGAAGTCCTGCCCTAGTCTGGTCGTAGTTGGGTGGAAACCATCGCTTGTTGTTGCTCCCGAGGTATCCAGTGCTGCTCACGTCTTGCCATCGGCCCAGTCCAGATCCGTCTCCTCTCCAAACCCAATCGGCAACCTGTCGCCGCCAACGGCTTTCGCAAGCGGGGCAGCGGCTGGGGTTTGCTCTGCTGCTCAGCCTACCCACCATGTTTTGGCCTTGGCCCCCCGGATTTGCCCAGATTGCCGGATCCCTTCTCAGCCCTTTGGTGGCGGCTTGGATCCGTTCTGAGGTGCAGAGGGTCGATAACCTGCAGGTACAGATTGCCGGCTCCGACGCCCAGATTTTGAACGGGCAGATCCCTCAAGCCCAGGTGTCGGGAGACAACCTCAGCTATCAAGGCTTTCAGATCAGTCATCTGCGGCTGCGGGGCCAGGATATTCGCCTCAATGTGGGCGAAGCCATCCAGGGACGGAGCCCGCTGCGGCTATTGGCCCCTGTGCCGGTGCAGGTGAGTTTACGCCTTACCGAGGAAGACCTGAACCGCACCCTTCAGGCTCCCCTCATCCAAGCCCAACTGGCCCAGGCCCAGGTGCAGTTGCCCGTTGGGGGCCAAGTGGTGCCCTTTCTCATCCGCCAGCCTCAGGTCACGCTGGAACAG
Organism: Synechococcus sp. R5-12; assembly: GCF_047502655.1. Lineage (NCBI taxonomy): Bacteria > Bacillati > Cyanobacteriota > Cyanophyceae > Synechococcales > Synechococcaceae > Synechococcus > Synechococcus sp. R5-12. Next base: position 22,088 of record NZ_JANSIM010000002.1, read on the forward strand.
GGTCGGCTGCGCATCCAGGCTAACCTGACCACTCCGGAAGGGGTGGAAGCGCCGGTGACGGTGCTGACCGGCCTAGAAGCCCAAGGCCCCAACCGGTTGCGGCTGGTCAATCCCCTTTGGGTGAGCGAAGGCCAAGAGATCCCCATCCCCGGCCTGGCCGATTTCCCCATTCAGTTGGATCCGGGCGTGCGCATTGACCGCCTGGAGGTGCAGCCCGGCCAAATCCTCTACGAAGGGATCCTGACCATTTACCCAGAAGTCGCAACCGTGCCGCAGGGATAGTTCGCCTGGGCAGGACGGAGACCTTTCCCGTTCAGCAACGGGTGTGATCGGGATCAATCTCAAAGGGTGTGCCTCTGGGCGAGGATCCCTCTAGCGGTGAGCGGGAAAACCCTCTGCGGGCCAAAAGCGGTGGCGTGGGAGTGGTGTATTGAGGTGAAGCCATGATCCAGGGCTCCCAGAGGCAGCCATCCAACTGCAAACTCAAACCCTTAATCTGCTGGGCGCTGCTGCTGATTTTGTCGGTTGGTTTTTTGGGGGGATGTGCTGGCGACCCAGTTTCCACGGTGCCTCTGGACGGCACGGCTGTCGGCACGCGGACGGCCACTCCCGAAGGCCGATCCTTTTCCGATATTCAGCCTGGTCGGGAGCCCCGTCTGAAACACCTTTGGGCCAGTTTTGTCATCACTGCTGAGCAACTGCAATCCGCCCGCGAGGCTCCCGTTTCGCTCCATCCGCAGGCCATTTTTCCCTGCACCGACTGCGAAAGCCTGCCGGGATCCCCGCCCCCCACTGCTTCCCCCGCTCCAGGCACCTACCGATCTGACCAGCTCACCTTCTCCTTCCGGGTTGAGCCCAACGAGACGTCCACCCGCCTCAGGGGTAGCTTTCACCTGGATACCACCACGCCTCTGATCCACCCCGGCGCAGGGGTGCGCTTGGTAATCCAACGGGCTTTCTGGGGGGAAGACCCGCTGGAACCGCTGCCACCTCCCCAGGACTTTCACCCTCAGCAGATCATCCGAGGCCAGTTCCAGGAGCGCAGTTGGATCCTCCCTTTCTCCCTGCCGCATCCCCCTGCCGGTGAAGTTTTGCCGCCGCTGCGGCTGGAGGTTGTCCTTACCTCGCCAATCCCACCCGATTCCGCCCCCTTTCAACGGGGTAGGCCGCTGCCGCCGCCTCCGGGCCGGCTATATCACGGGGCTGCTTGGCCGGGCATTCCCACTTGGGATCAGCTCTTGTCCTACCGCCAGGCCATTGGTCAACCCCCCGCCTGGGCAGCCGTGGATCACCTCTGGGATCCCCGCCAGGACTTTCCACAGCAGTTGGCCAGTCGCCTGCGGGAAAGCGGCTCAGTCCCCTACCTGCGCCTGCGGCTGGATCCGGCCCAACTTTCTGCCTTGGCCAATGGGGATCACGATGAGACCTTGCGCTCTTGGGCCCGCGGGATCCAGCGCTTTGCCACCCCCATCATCCTGGCCGTCGTTGTTGGCGACGGGGATCCCGAACGCGCTCGCGGTAGCGGTGGGGAGCCCTTTGGTGGGACGGAGTCCTCGCTGCAACAACGGGCCTACCAACACCTGATGCAAACCCTACGCTCTGTTCGCGTTAGCGGGACGGAGTCCTCGGCCAATTTGCTCTGGGTGGTGGAGCTGGACGGAGAAGATGCAGAGGCCGTGTCCGCCTGGGCTAACTTCCCTGGGATGGACTGGCTGAGCCTACAGGTAACGGGGGATCCCGCCGCTTTTGAACCGCTGTACCGCCGCCTTGAGGCCCTCAACCCGGAAGTGCCTGTGGTGATCCGCGGGCCGGCTCCGGGCTCAGCAACCTCTCAACCGCTGCTGGAAGGTCTGGAGGCGCAGCGCTGGCCTCAGGTGATCGGCTGGAGCTGGACTTTAAGCCCGGACGGGATCCCTCCTGCAGCCGCACAAGATTGGCGGCAGCATCTGCAACAGGGGGATCCCCAGATATGGCTGGGGGAAATGCGGGTGCAGCCCCCGCCCAGCCCCCTTCCCTCGCCCAAGCTCTGAGAAAGGACGACCTGTCTGGAAAAACCTCCTGGAAAAGTCGATAATAGGCCAGCCCGTTTTACCCTTTCTGCCGAAATTGTGGCCCTGATCCCCTCATCACCTCCCCTGTCCCGCTTCGCCCAGGCCATCCAGCAGGGGGAATTTCTGCTCACCGCCGAGATCACCCCCCCCAAGGGATCCGACACCAGCACCCTGCTGTCTTTGGCCCAGCAGCTCAAGGGGCGGGTGCATGCCATCAACATCACGGACTCCAACCGAGCCATGGCCCGCATGAGCCCGTTGGCGGCCTCGGTGCTGTTGCATCAGGCGGGTGTTGAACCGATCCTGCAGTTGGCCTGTCGAGATCGCAACCGTCTGGCCCTGCAAGGGGATCTGTTGGGGGCCTCAGCCCTTGGCCTGCGCAATGTGTTGGCCCTCACCGGGGATCCCATCCACATCGGCGATTGCCCCGATGCCCGCCCCGTATTCGATCTGGAGTCGGTGCGCTTGCTGCAGCTTATCCAACGGCTGAACAATGGCCTCGATTGCAATGGCAAACCTCTCCCGGATGGGGGCACGCATCTGTTGCCGGGGGCAGCAGTAGAACCCCAATCGGGCAGCTTTTCCGGCCTGGAGCGGCGCTTCCACCGCAAGCTGGAAAACGGAGCCCAATTTTTCCAAAGCCAGATGGTCACCGACTTCGAGCAGCTGGAGCGCTTCATGGATAAGTTGGGCCGTCCCGCCGGCAAGCCCATTTTGGCTGGCATCTTTTTGCTCAAGTCGGCCAAAAATGCCGAGTTTATCAACCGCAACCTGCCAGGAGTGAAGATCCCAGACGGGATTATCCAGCGGCTGGCCAACGCCGCCCACCCCCTCGAAGAAGGGATCCGCATTGCCGCCGAACAGGTGCGGCAGGCCCGCCAAATCTGCCACGGGGTGCATCTGATGGCCGTCAAAGCCGAGCACCTCATCCCCCGCATCCTGGATGAGGCCGGGATCCCTCCCCTGACCCACTAGCTCAAGACCTGCTCCAGCCCGTAGACCAAACCTTGAAGCTGCAGCACCTTGCGGATCCCCAGGATCACCCCTGGCATAAAAGCTATCCGATCCGTGGTGTCGTGTCTCAACGTGAGGGTTTGCCCCATCCCACCAAAGATGACCTCCTGGTGGGCGATCAACCCCGGCAGACGAACGCTGTGAATGGGGATGTTGGGGCCAGAGAGCCCTCCCCGCGCACCGGGGATCAGCTCTTTTTCTTCCACTGAGGACTCCGTCCCGCTGTCGCGAACGGGCGGGTTAAAGGCCTTGCCCAATTGCCCCAGCCGTTGGGCCGTCTGCAGAGCCGTGCCGCTGGGGGCATCCGCTTTGCGGTTGTGGTGCAGCTCGATGATCTCGACATGGTCAAAATACTGGGCCGCCTGCAGCGCCATCTGCTGCAGCAAAATCATGCCGATGGCGAAATTGGGCGCGATTAAACAGCCCACACCCGACTTGTCCGCCAGATCCCGCAGCCGCTCCACCTGCTCCGGCGTCAGGCCCGTCGTCCCCACCACCGGGCGTACGCCAAAGGCAATGGCCGAGCGAACATGTTCAAAGGCCGACCGAGGATGGGTAAAGTCCACCATTACGCCGCGGCTGCTGCGCTGCGACAACCTCAGCAACTGCCCCGGCAGGTCGTCGGTAATCTCCACCCCCAGGGATCCCAGGCCCAGCACCTCGCCAATATCCGAGCCCAATTGCGAGCGGGCTACTGCCCCCACCAACCTCATGTCGGGCGTCTGGGCAACGGCTCGCACCACCTCCCGCCCCATTTTGCCCAGGGCCCCCACCACCAAAACCGGGATGGGGGATTGGGCCGCTCCTGGAGTTGCCAACCCCTGAGAGGGGTCTGTACCACTATCGCGATCGACCGGATCAACCGATGTTGTCACCCGCTGCTGCCCTCATCCAAGCTCTACGAAATGACTGCGAAAGCGGGGGATCCCTGCAGATCCATCACAGCTTCACCTCGATATCTACCCCTGCCGGCAGATCCAGCTTCATGAGAGCATCGATGGTTTTGGAAGAGGGGGAATAGATGTCGATAATGCGCCGGTGGGTGCGGGTTTCAAAATGTTCCCGCGAGTCCTTGTCGGTGTGGGGGGAGCGCAGCACACAGTAGATGCGGCGCCGAGTAGGCAAAGGAATCGGGCCAACCGGCACGGCGTCGGTACGACGAGCCGTATCCACGATTTTGTCGCAGGAAGTATCCAGCAGCCGATGATCGTAAGCCTTCAGGCGGATACGAATTTTCTGTTGAGTCAAGGTAGGCATGGCCGGAGAGCAATCCAGAAAAAGGGGGACTCAAAAAAGCTGGCAGGGAAAGTGCTCCGCGCCACTATCGCAACTGAGTTGGTCTGGGGCCGTCGGCACTCAATCCCTGCCGAGAAAAAGCAGCTTACTTCAGGATCTTGGAGACAACACCCGCTCCGACGGTACGGCCACCCTCGCGGATAGCAAAGCGCATCCCCTGCTCAATGGCGATGGGCTGGATCAGCTCCACCGTCATCCTGACGCGGTCACCAGGCATCACCATCTCTGGCTGGGATCCGTCATCAGCCGTGAAGGAAGAGATGGTGCCGGTTACATCGGTGGTGCGCACATAGAACTGAGGACGATAGCCGGCAAAGAAGGGCGTGTGGCGACCTCCCTCCTCTTTCTTGAGGACATACACCTCAGACTCGAAGTTGGTGTGAGGAGTAATGGTCTTGGGCTTGGCCAGCACCATGCCGCGCTCCACTTCGTTCTTCTGAATGCCCCGCAACAGCACACCAACGTTGTCGCCGGCAATCCCTTCGTCGAGGGTTTTCTGGAACATCTCCAGGCCGGTAACGGTGGTAGAGCGAGTTTCCCGCAGGCCCACCAATTCCACCGTTTCGCCCACTTTGATGCGGCCCCGCTCGATCCGGCCCGTGGCCACCGTGCCCCGACCGGTAATCGAGAAGACATCCTCCACAGCCATCAGGAAGGGCTTGTCCACATCCCGCTCAGGCGTGGGAATGTAGGAGTCCACCGCATCCATCAGCTCATAAATTTTGTCCACCCAAGGATCTTCGCCCCGCTGGGTTTTGGGGTTGGCGGTCATTCTTTCTAGGGCTTTCAGCGCCGATCCTCTGATGATGGGAACGTCGTCGCCGGGGAAGTCGTATTTGGAGAGGAGCTCCCGCACTTCCAGCTCCACCAACTCCAGCAACTCTGGATCGTCCACCATGTCTTCTTTGTTTAGGAAGACCACCAAGCTGGGCACCCCTACCTGACGGGCCAACAGGATGTGCTCCCGTGTTTGGGGCATGGGACCATCAGCTGCAGACACCACCAAGATGGCCCCATCCATCTGAGCCGCGCCTGTGATCATGTTCTTCACGTAGTCGGCGTGGCCGGGACAATCCACGTGGGCGTAGTGACGGTTGGCAGTCTGATACTCGACGTGGGCGGTGTTGATGGTAATGCCGCGAGCTTTTTCCTCTGGCGCTGCGTCGATCTCATCGTACCTTTTGGCTGTGGCCTGACCCAAAGCGGCCAAGGTGGTGGTGATGGCAGCCGTCAGGGTGGTCTTGCCGTGGTCAACATGGCCGATGGTGCCAACGTTGACATGGGGTTTGGTGCGTTCAAACTTAGCGCGTGCCATGAATCATCACTTCCTTTTTGGTTTCAGTCAGCTACTCATTTCCTTTGTTTTTGGCAATGATGGCTTCGGCGATACTGCGAGGAACTTCCTCGTAGTGGCTGAACTCCATCGTGAAGGTGCCTCGACCCTGGGTCTTGGAGCGAATGTCGGTGGCATAGCCAAACATCTCCGCCAACGGAACTTTGGCATTGACTTTGGTAATGCCGCCTTCTGTATTCATCCCCTCCATCTGGCCGCGGCGGGCGTTGATGTCCCCGATGACATCCCCCACAAAGGCTTCAGGGACTTCCACCTCGACCTTCATCATCGGCTCCAGCAGGGTAGGGCTTGCCCTGCGAGCGGCCTCCTTCAGAGCCATCGAACCGGCGATCTTGAAGGCCATTTCGCTGGAGTCTACCTCGTGGTAGGAGCCATCCACCAGGGTGGCGCGGATGTCGATCAAGGGATAGCCCGCCAGCACACCGGATTCGCAGGCTTCTCGGATCCCTTGCTCGGCTGGCCCAATGTATTCTTTGGGCACAACGCCACCCACAATCTTGGAAACGAACTCAAATCCTGTACCCGGCTCCGCCGGCTCTAGGTCGATAACCACATGGCCGTACTGGCCGCGGCCACCACTCTGGCGAACAAACTTGCCTTCCACGCGGCTAACCGGCTTGCGAATGGTTTCGCGGTAGGCCACCTGTGGGTTACCAACATTGGCTTCTACGTTGAACTCCCGCAGCATCCGATCCACCAAGATCTCCAGGTGCAGCTCGCCCATCCCAGAGATGATGGTTTGATTGGTCTCGGGATCCACAGACACGCGGAAGGTGGGATCCTCCTTGGCCAGGGCCTGCAGGGCCTTGGAGAGCTTATCGATATCGGCTTTGGTTTTGGGTTCTACCGCTACTGAGATCACCGGCTCTGGGATAAACAGAGACTCCAGGATCACCGGCGCATTTTCGTCGCAGAGGGTGTCTCCGGTGGTGGTGTCCTTGAGGCCCACCACAGCTCCCAGATCTCCTGCCCGCAGCTCATCCACGTCCAAGCGTTCATCGGCCTTCAGCACCACCAACCGCGAAATTCGCTCCTTCTTGTTCTTGGTGGAGTTGAGCACATAAGTACCTTTGGTCAACACCCCCGAGTAGACGCGAATAAAGGTGAGATCCCCGTACTTATCACTCATCAACTTGAAGGCCAGGGCGGAGAAGGGCTCATCGTCGCTGGCACGGCGGGACACTTCTGAGCCATCTGGCAGCACCCCCTTGATGGCCGGAATATCCACAGGCGAGGGCAGGTAATCCACCACCGCATCCAGCAGCATCTGGACTCCCTTGTTCTTGAAGGCAGAGCCACACAGCATGGGCACAATTTGGCCGCTGATCGTGCCTTTGCGCAGACCCGCCATCAAGTCGGCTTCGCTCAGATCTTCTTCGGCGAAGTACTTTTCCATCAGAGCTTCGTCCGTCTCGGCCACTGCTTCCACCAGCTTGGCCCGATACTCTGCCACGAGATCTTTCATCTCCTCAGGGATGGGGGCCGGACGAATGTCTTTGCCGATCTCATCCATATAAATGCGGGCTTGCATCCGCACCAAGTCAACAATGCCGCAAAACCCGTCTTCGGCACCGATGGGCAGTTGGATGGGCACAGCATTGGCCTTGAGGCGCTCCCGGATCTGGTTGTAAACCTTGAGGAAATTGGCCCCCATGCGATCCATTTTGTTGACGAAGGCAATGCGGGGCACATTGTAACGATTGGCTTGCCGCCAGACGGTCTCAGACTGAGGCTGCACGCCGCCCACCGAGTCAAAGACGGCGATCACCCCATCCAGCACCCGCATGGAGCGCTCAACTTCAATGGTGAAATCGACGTGCCCAGGAGTATCGATGATGTTGATGGTGTACTCCGGTGCGCCGGAGAGGGGCTGGGAAGGATTTGCGGGATCCCGCTTAGTCCAACGGGTGGTGATGGCCGCAGCGGTGATGGTGATGCCCCGCTCCCGCTCCTGGGCCATCCAATCGGTGACCGCAGTTCCGTCGTGAACTTCGCCAATTTTGTGCACCAGACCGGAGTAGAAGAGAATCCGCTCTGTGGTCGTGGTCTTGCCAGCATCGATGTGAGCCGCGATGCCGATGTTTCGGACTCGTTCTAGGGGAACTGTGCGTGCCACGTCAACCTCCCAATCCTCGTCGCCCTGCGACTTGGGCAAACTAAAAAATCCTTTACAATTCTAATCTTTTTTGCCGATTTTTCTCCACCTCGCTGGAACTCGGGCTGGGCAGAACAGGGATCCCAAAAGTCTCCACTGCTCCGCCAGGCTAGTTCAGTAGCGGTAGTGGGCAAAGGCCTTGTTGGCCTCGGCCATGCGATGCACCTCTTCCCGCCGTCGAATGGCGCTGCCGGTTTCGTTGGCTGCATCGATCAGCTCATTGGCCAACTTGGCGGCCATGGTGCGACCTGGACGAGTGCGCGAAAAGGTCACCAACCAGCGCAGCGCTAGGGAAGTGCCCCGTTCTCCTCTCACCTCCACAGGCACCTGATAAGTGGCTCCGCCCACCCGGCGGGCTTTCACCTCCACCAGTGGGGTGGCGTTGCGAACAGCATTTTCCAGCAAGGGCAGTGGGTCTTGGCCAGTGCGCTCCCGCACAATGTCCAGAGCTTCATAGAGGATCCTGGCAGCCAGGGATGCCTTACCCCTCATCATCAACTTGCGGATCAGCATGGTAACCAGACGGCTCCCATACTTGGGATCCGGGGGCACATCACGACGAGGGGCACGGTTGCGGCGAGACATAGGAGCTGGGTTGCTTGTTCAGATGGGGATGGCAGAAAGAAAGATGACGAGTGGGATATGGAGGGTTGAGGGTGAGGGCAAAGCTATTTTTTCTTGCCAGCGGCGGCTGGAGCTTGGCCCGGCTTGGGCCGTTTCGCCCCGTATTTGGAGCGGCCTTGTTTGCGGTCTTTGACCCCTGCAGCGTCGAGGGTGCCCCGGATAATGTGGTAACGCACGCCGGGCAAATCCTTAACCCGCCCACCGCGAATCATGACCACAGAGTGCTCCTGCAGGTTGTGGCCGATGCCAGGAATGTAGGCAGTGACCTCAAAGCCGGAAGTGAGGCGAACGCGAGCCACTTTTCTCAGGGCCGAGTTGGGCTTTTTGGGCGTTGTCGTGTACACTCGGGTGCAAACCCCCCGCCGCTGTGGACAAGCCTTCAGGGCAGGAGACTTGGTCTTGCGAGCGGCAACGCTGCGCTCCTCACGGATCAGTTGCTGAATGGTGGGCATGGGCTGGCAGAGAAGGTCACGACTTAAATTTTAAATTATCCGGTTGAATTATCCGGCGATATTGAATCCTAGCAAGGCGGGATCCCAGCGTCAACTTGGGGATGGACTGCTGGGCTGTTAGCCTGGCCGAGTCTGAATTTCGGCCTCGTTCCCCCCTTGCCTCAGCTTTTTAGGAGACTCTGCACACCAGAAAGGATCCCTAGCAGACGATGGGCTGGTTAGATTGGTGGATTGTGCCTCCATGTCCGCTTTGCCGGCGCCCTGCCAAGGCCGTGTTCTGTCAAGACTGTCAAAGGCGGTTGCAGGCGGAGCGCCTTGCCACTTGGCCAGTCACCACCTCGCCTTGGCCACTTTACGCCTGGGGGATCCACCGGGGGGCGCTGCGCAGGGCCATCTACTGCCTGAAGTACGAAGGACAACGGCGCATTGGCTCGGTTTTGGGAGAATGGCTGGGATCCCGTTGGGTCGAAAGCCAGTCCACCTCTTTAGGCTCCCCTGGGGCCTACACGGTGGTGCCCATCCCTCTGCATGCGGAGCGGCTGCGGCAGCGGGGCTACAACCAGGCGGCTTTGATCAGCCAAGCTTTTTGCGAGCGGACGGGTCTAAGACATTTACCTGACGCTCTGGTGCGGGTGCGGGCCACAGCGGCCCAACATGAGCTCAACCCCCTGCAACGCCAGCAGAACTTGGCAGGCGCCTTTGCTCTCAAGCGCGCTCCCGCCACGCCGGTGCTACTGGTGGATGACATCTACACCACCGGCTCCACCGTCCAAGCGGCGCAGCAGGTCTTGGTCGCTGCCGGGATCCCGGTGGCCGGAGTAGTTGTCGTCGCCCAAACCCCAAAAGCTGCCTGTCCAGCCTGGCCCGGAACCCTAGCCCCTATCCCGCCTCCAGCAGATTAAAGGCCGTAACAAACATAAAGTCACAAAACTCGCGCACCAAGTTCGGATCCCGCCAGCCCTTGCGGGTTTCCTCCCGCAGCACTTCCAGGGCCTGTTCGGCGGTCAGGGCCGGTTTGTAGGGGCGAGGGGAGATCAGAGCGTCGAAGATGTCGATCACCTGAAAGACGCGGGCCAACAGAGGGATCTCTTCGCCTGCCAGCCCATCCGGGTAGCCGCTGCCATCCCAACGCTCGTGGTGGTGGCGGATGATCGGCAGCACATCCTGCATGGTGCGCAAGCCCCGACAAATGTCTTCGCCGATCAACACATGGGATTTCATGATCTCCCATTCTTCCGGGGTATGCTTGCCCTGCTTGCACAAAATCGCATCCGGGATCCCGACTTTGCCGATGTCGTGCAGGTAGCCGCCCCAGCGCAGGGCCTTGACCTGTTGACGAGACAGCCCCAAGTAACGGCCAAACTGTTCCCCCATGACCACCAAGCGTTCGCAATGGTCACCCGTGGTGGGATCCCGGCTCTCCACAGCGCGGGCAATGGCAAACAACACCCTGGCAGCGTGATCCAGGTCTTCGTTCAAGCGCTTTTGGTGGATGGATGAGCGTACCCGCGCCAGCAGCTCCACGTGATCGAAGGGCTTGGTCAAAATGTCGTCGGCCCCCACCTGCATCCCCATCAGGCGATTGGAGCGGTCGGTCAGGGCAGTGATCAGCACAACGGGGATCAGGCGGGTCAGCTCATTGGCCTTCAGTTGCCGGCAGACATCGAACCCGCTCATGTTCGGCATCAGCACATCCAACAGCACCAAGTCTGGCCGAAGCCGCTCCACAGCCTCCAAAGCCTCTTCGCCGTTGGTGGCCTCGCTCACGCGGAAGTGGGCCGACCGCAACAGCTCACCGATGTAGAGGCGGCTGCTGGCCTGATCGTCCACCACCAAAACATGATCCGCCTCCGCCAGCTTCGGGTTTAGACGGGGAAAGGGGGTGTGAGTCAGGCGGGAGTTCATGGCGGCCAAAATCTAGTCTTGCATCGAGTACGAGCTTTCCCCCTCAGCCGGATTCGGCGCAACCCCACAGGGGATCCCAGTCCAAACACTTGGCGGTAGGATGCCAACAAACTCAAACGGCATCCCTCAGCCCTCGTATCTAGACACACTCTACACCCAGGTTTTTAAGACTGTACTCCGCAACTTCGCTGAACCTACTGCCCTCTTTGCAGGGCTGCCTGATGGGGATCCACATTGAGAAACACGGTGGCATCGCCCTCGACGCGGATGATGCGCAAACGGGGCAGCGAGCCCGTCGGGTTTTGGATGCGCTCTTGCAGCTTCTCGTAGAACAGCAGATCCGCCAGTTGCGCGTTCTGCGCTGCCGCTTGTCCTTTCAGCTCAATGGCCCGCTGGTTGGCCGCCGCCAAGATCAGCAGCCGCTCGGTCTCTTTTTCCTGAATTTGCGCCCGCACTGCCGCCGTTTGTGCTGTAATCGAGGCCACCTGTTTGCGTTCAATCGAGTCTCTTAAGGCTTGTGGGAAATTGGGGTTGCCCAGAAACAGGCCCTCCACCTGCACCAGAGGCAGGGTTTGGCCATCGCGGTTGACAGTAGGCATCTCTTGGCGAATCAAGTCCAGCGCTCGTTGTTCGATGGCAGCCCGCTGGCTTTTCCGGTAGAAGTCTTCCGAATCGAAAGAGGCGGAGATATCCCGAATTTTGGAGCGCACCACTGGCACCACCACCGTGGAAAGATAGTTCTCGCCGATGCTGGCGTGCAGCTCGTCCAAAGTGGCGAGGTTGGGCTTGAGGGCAATGGCCACATCGATGACAAAGGCTTGTCCATCGGCGGTGTTCACGGTGATGGCGTTGCTGATGGCATTGGCCGAGGCGGGGTTGTTGGTAAACTCCCAAACGCGGGTGAGCACGGTGTAGGTGATCGGCGTTTCGATCCCCGGGATCCGGAAGATGGCCCCTGGCAGTTCCACCCGCCCCTTCTGCAACCCGGAAAAGGTATTGAACACTACAGTGGCATGTCCGGGCAAAGTGACGTACAGGCAAGCGCGGAGCACTCCCAGGGCCGCCAAGACGGCGATCCCTCCTACGGTTAACCAACCCACTCTGCTTTGGGGTGTTTCTCCTGTTGGATACATGGTGGCTGCTCCCGTTCGAGGGTCGGTGAGAAGAGCTGAAGAAGCTGGGGCTGAGCCAAAAGGATTGATTTCCTAATTGAGTTATCTATTTGGTGATCAAAGTTTCCAGGCGGGATCCCAGTACCGCAGCTTTCACCACCTCTAAGTACTGCGGATTTTGGGTGAGGGCCTGTGCTTTGGCTCTCAATTGACCGGCTTCTGCCTCCGCTTGAGAAATGATGGCGCGGGCATCTTGGCGGGCCTGCTCGATCTCAAATTGCTTTTGCGCCAGTTGATTTTCGGCAATGGTCTTTGCCTCAATGGCCGCTACAAAATCAGGATCGAAATCCACATCCCGCAGCAGAAAATCCAAAACCTCGATGCCGTATTCCTTCAGCAGAAGAGCCACCCGTTCGCGGATTTGGCCCTGGAGCAGCGGGCGCTCCGTGGAATACAGAGCCTGGGCAGAAAAGCCGCTGGTCTCATTCAGAATGACCGACCGAACAATGGGAGCGATGCGATCCAGGTAATTTTCCCCCAGTTGCGTATAGACCTTGGGGGCGTCCACAATGCGAAACTGCAGCGTCGCCTCAGCCGCAATCTGCTGCCCATCCTGAGAAAGGGCCACCAGCCGCGGTGCGTAGGCGGTCGGGTCGTTGTCTTTCCAGGTCAGAGCTTGGGTTTTTACATCAAAAATCACCGTGCGAGAGACAAAAGGCGGCACCCAATGCAGACCTGGCTGCAAAGCCATCGGGCTCACCCCCCCTCCCCAGGTGAACACCACCATATTTTCTCCGTTGCCCACCAGTCGCAGCGGCCTGCCCATCGCCACTAGGATCAACACGGCTCCGGCAAGGGTGGCCTTGGGCAACCAGCGACCAACTCGCCTTTCCCAACCTTCTGCTCGCATCTCCCCATCTCCTGCGCATGCAGCCATTCTCGCGGCTGTGGGGAAATGAGGCTGAGAAATCGCCGCTATCTTTTAAGTTTTCTCCAGGGATCCCGCGAGAGATCCCGCGCTTGCTCGCCCACTGTTCTCAACGATGTCGAGAACTCTACAAAGTTTACAAAAGATCACTTCATACTTTGCAAAGACCCGTGACGGACAGGCGAAAAGGGAAGAAGATTAAAACATAATAAAGATTTGGGTTGCCGTTCATGCTACCTACTGTCGACTACGAGCGGCGAGACATCCAGGTGCCACCCTCGTGCATTCCCGCTGCCGCCCAGGCCTTGATCCGGCAGGGGGTATCCATCTGCTGGCGGGAAGAGAGCCTGTCTGCCCTAATTCGTCTCGGATCCAAAGGCGCCGCCGACCGGGCCGCCATTTTGCTGGTGGAAATGAGCCTCATGGGCCAACCTGAGGAGCTAAAAAGCTGGCTGGAGATGTGCTGGCAACTGCCCGCTTGTCCCAGGGAACCGCTGCAGGTGTAGGGGTACCCTCTGTGGACGAATGCGGGATCGGCTTCTGTAGCTATTCCTCTGTAGCTACTCTGAACATGTCTAAGACATCCCCCGCCGCCTTGCCCTGCTAGCCTCTCTCCCACTTTGTTTGGGAAGCTGCAAGCTTTTTTGCTCGAATTCTACCGAGTTTGTACCCCAGACTACAGCGCTGCTCAATCCAATTGTGACCTCAAGGTTTGCACTCCCCGCCGCGACCAGCTTACCGCTCCAGACCGATCGGCTACGTAGAGGGGTCGTTGTTTCTGCCGGAACCAGGTGACCACCGTCTCGCCGACAGAGCCAGAGCTAATGCCCGCCTGCACCTGAAAGCGCTCCAGGAGATCCAAAATCAGGGATCCCCCGTCCCACCACAGCCAGTCGATCTGGGCCGGCATCAGCGGGGATCCGGTTAGCTCGGCTTGCACATGGGTGCCGGCAGAGCCCAGCAGCAGCCAATGGGATCCCTCTGTTTCTAAAGTCAACACCAGGGGGTTGGTGTGGATGGCCTGTAGGTTCAACCGCTGCGACACCGGGATCCGGTCGGCAGGCTGCAACACTCGATAGGGGATCCCGGCAGCTTGCACAGCACTGAGGGAGCGCAGGTAACTTTCGGAAGCCGCATTAGCCCCTCCCCCGTCCCAGAATTGCCCAATCGCGTTGGCGGGACGTACTCCTTTGGAGAAAGCCGACAGCAGGATCTCCCAGCCGCCATTGGCAGAGCCGGCGGAGGTCATGGCCACCGCCCCGTCCAGACGGTGCAAGCCCTGCTGCCGCAAAAAGGGCAACACCGTGCGTTCTGCCAAACGGGGATCCCCGCTGTTGAGCAAGAGGTGGCGCCCTTCCGCTTGAATGGCCAGGATGGGAATTCGTCCACTGGCCAAGGCGGTAATTTGGACCGGCGGCCCCGGCCACATCCTTGGACCCAGGAGGATGGCGGCCATGATCAGGGCTGTGCCCTGCCAGCGGAAGGCCTGTCGCCACCGCGGCCAAAAGGTTAGGGCCACCAGCGCCCCGTAGAGGAGCAGGCACTGGAGCAGGGAGACCCGGCCGGTGTAGTAGGAACTCAGAGGCCAGCTGGCCATCCAGTTCACCCAGTTGATCAGAGGCGTGATCAAAAACGTCAAGGGCCGGGCCAGCAGGGATCCCAGCCCCGGCCAGAGCAAAGCCCCAAACGCCACCCCGAACCCCGCCACCAGCAGCGGCACCAGCAGAATCAGCAGCAGCGGGTTGGCCAGCAGCGAGTAGGTGGGGATGCGGCCAAAGATGGCCACTTGCAGCGGCAAGGTCCAGATCTGGGCTGCCAGCGGAACGGCCAAGGCGGTGGCCACAGCCGGAGGCAAAAAGTCCAGCCGGGAAACAATTGGGGCTGTTCCGACCAGCAGGCCCAGGGTGGCGGCAAAGCTGAGCTGAAACCCCAGGTCTGTAATCCACAGCGGCTCGTAGATTAAGAGCAAAACTGCCGCCACCAGTAGCGTCCCCAGGGGATTGAGCTTCACCTTTCCTTCCAGGCGCGGCTCCGTCAGCACCAGCATGGCCGCCGCCCCCATCAGTGCCGCTCGCAACACCGAAGGGCTGAACCCCGTCAGGGCGGTATAAAGCCCCAGCACCGCCAGGATGCTCCCCTGCTGCAGGCGCACCGCCAACCGCCGTGTTAGGACAAACACCACCCCCACCAACAGCGACACATGAAACCCAGAGGCGGCCAGCGCATGGGCCATGCCGATTTCCCGGAAGGCATCCTGCAAGTCGAAATCCAATTGGGCGGCCCGGGATCCCAGCACCAAGGAAGCCAACAGATTCCCCTGCCGCTCCCCCAATCCAGCAACGAACGCCTCTCGCACCCGCCGCCGCAACACCCAGCCCCCCCAACCTCTTCCCCCCGGCTGCAGGATCACCTCACGGGCGCTGAAGCCGGCAAAAGCCCCCTGGCGCTGCAGGTAGGCTTGAAAATCAAAGCTGCCCGGGTTCAAGGCCGGACTGGGAAGGTACAGGGATCCCGTCAGGCGCACCCGTTGGTTGGGGTGGAGATCCTTGTCCTGGAGGGCCTCAGGGCCGGTGGTGACGTAGAGCTTGCCGCTGACCTGGCGGGCCGTGGAGTCGGCGTTGAGCACCTGCTCTGCTCTCAGCCAAAATTGCCGCCGTTCGCTGCGGGTGGGACGAGGTTCCGAGAGGACGGTGCCCACCAAGTTCATCTGCTGCTGGGGGGCCAACAGGCTGATATCCGTCGGCCCGGGAAAAGGCTGCCGCCAACCCAGGTAATTCCAAGCCAGACACCCCACCAGACCCATCGCCAGCCAAGTGCGGGCCAGACGCGGTTGCCGCCGGCACAGCAGGGATCCCGCCAGCCCCAATCCCAGCAGGATCCCCCAGCCCCACCCGGCAGCCTGGGGCCAAGCCCGCACCAGCAGGCCCAAGATCCAGCCCAACCCCAGCAGATAGGTTCTTTCCATGTGCCGCAGACCCGTCTGCCCCCCACTGTACCGATGTGGTCAAGCGGGATCCATTGCGTTGTCTTAACCTTGCTCGCCTGCCGAAAGAATTGTATTAAAGGATACTCTTTCTCGACCTTGGCAAAGGGAGTGTAGATTAGGGCTGGTCGCGCCAGCGGGATGTAGTCCTTGGCAGTTTCCTGCGCCGGCATCCTGAAAACGACCCTAAAACGACCCTAAGTTATCTGTCCCCTTCCCCGCTGTTTCCCCTAGACCCTATGCGCATCCGATCCATCCGCGTTCTCAGTGGCCCCAACTACTGGAGCATCCGTCGTCATAAGCTGATTCAAATGCGGCTCGATCTGGAAGACTTGCAGGAGCGACCCACCAACACCATCCCGGGTTTCAAAGAAAGGTTGGAGGCCCTGTTGCCGGGACTGTGGGAACACCAGTGCTCCCGCGGCTGCTATGGGGGATTCTTGCAACGGGTGGAAGAGGGCACCCTCATGGGCCATGTGGTGGAGCATGTGGCCTTGGAACTGCAGACTCTGGCCGGCATGAAAGTGGATTTTGGCCGCACCCGCGAAACCTCCACCCCCGGCACCTACAACGTGGTGTTCGAGTATCAAGAGGCAGAGGCCGGGCGCTTTGCAGCCAAAGCTGCAGTCTACCTCTGTCAGGCTTTGGTGGATGGAGAAGACTACCGCCGCGACCTGGAGCTGGACATCCAAGAGTTGCGAGAGATCCGAGAGAACGTCCGCTTCGGCCCCAGCACCCAAGCTTTGCTGGACGAGGCCGCCCTGCGCGGGATCCCCTATCTGCGCCTCAACAAGGGATCCCTGGTGCAACTGGGGTACGGCGTCTACCAAAAGCGCATCGAAGCCACCACCACTGAAAAAACCAGCATCATTGCTACCGACCTGGCCGCCGACAAGCGGGCCACCAAAGAACTGCTGCAGGACATGGGGATCCCGGTGCCCAAGGGCTATACGGTGCGTCGCCGCAGCGAGTTGGCAGCCACCATCGAGGATGTCGGGGGCTTTCCGGTGGTGATCAAGCCCCTTAACGCCAACCACGGCAAGGGCATCACCGTCAACATCACCAGCCTGGAAGCCGCCGAGATCGCCTACGATGCCGCCAGCCAATACTCCGATGTGGTGTTGGTGGAAAAGCACCTGGTGGGGGATGACTACCGCCTGCTGGTGATCAACAACAAGCTGGTGGCTGTGGCCAAGCGGATCCCAGCCTATGTGGTGGGAGATGGCCGCTCCACCATTCAAGAGCTGATCGACGAAGTCAACAGGGATCCGCGGCGGGGGTTTGGCCACGAAAACGTGCTGACCCAAATTAGCGTTGACGACATGACCCTGCGTATCCTCGAAAGCAAAGGCTACACCCTGGATACGGTGCTGCCCAAAGGAGAACATTGCACCCTCAAATCCACCGCCAACCTGAGCACCGGAGGCATCGCCGTCGATTGCACCGATATCATCCATCCCTACAACGCCTTCATTGCCGAACGGGCAGCTCAGATCATCGGCCTGGATGTGGCGGGCATCGACCTCATCTGCCCGGACATTGCCCAGCCCGTCAACGAAACCGGTGGCGGCATTGTCGAGGTGAACGCTTCTCCGGTGCGCATGCACCTGGCCCCCAGCGAAGGGATCCCGCGCAATGTGGCTGAGCCCATCATCGACATGCTCTTTCCCCCCGGCAGCCACACCCGCATCCCCATCCTGGCCGTCACCGGCACCAACGGCAAAACCACCACCACCCGCCTGATCGCCCACATCCTCAAAGGCATCGGCAAGCGGGTCGGCTTCACCACCACCGACGGCGTTTACATCCAAAACCATCAAATTGCCAAGGGAGACATGACCGGCCCCCACAGCGCCCGCCTGGTGCTCAGGGATCCCACCGTAGAAGTGGCGGTGCTGGAAACGGCGCGAGGCGGCATTTTGCGAGAGGGGCTGGGGTTTCCGGAATGCGATATTGGCGTGGTGCTCAACGTAACCTCAGATCACCTGGGGTTGGGGGATATCGAAACCCTAGAAGACATGGCCCGCGTCAAATCCGTCTTGGTGGAAGCGGTACACGAGCGGGGCTACGCCGTCCTGAATGCCGATGATGGTCTGGTGGCCGCCATGGCCGCCAATGTCAAGGCGACAGTGGCCTATTTCAGCATGAACCCGGAAAATCCCCTCATTCAAAAGCACATTGCTTCCGGGGGCATAGCAGCTGTCTATGAAGAGGGCCACATCTCAATTTTGAAACGGGGCTGGAAACTGCGCATAGAAGATGTAACCAAAATTCCCCTCACCCTCTCCGGCAAAGCCAGCTTCATGATCCAAAATGCCCTAGCCGCCACCTTGGCAGCCTTCCTGCACGGGGTTTCCATCGACGACATCCGCATGGCGCTGGGCACCTTCACCAGTTCTGTAGCCCAGACCCCCGGTCGCCTCAACTTGTTTGATGTAGGGGGCTACCAGGTGTTGGTGGACTATGCCCACAACCCAGCAGGTTACGAAGCCATTCAAAGTACCCTGGAGCGCTGGGATTGCCAACGAAAAATTGGGGTTATCGGCGGGCCTGGGGATCGGCGCAACAGCGACCTACGAGAGCTGGGAGTCTTGGCAGCGCGCATGTTCGACCGAGCCATTGTCAAAGAAGATGATGACCGGCGAGGACGGGAACCAGGCGAGGTGGCCGCCCTAATCCGGCAGGGTTGGGAACAGGAAAAGGCAGGGGATCGTCTGCAGGAAATCTTGGATGAGGCAACTGCTATCGAAACCGCTCTGGAGAAAGCCGAACCCGGAGACCTGGTGGTGATCTTTCCGGCGGATGTACAGCGCACCATCCAGATCATCACCCGCTTTCAAGACAAGCTCAACCCCAAACCCAGTTACCGCGGCTCTTCCTACAGCATCGGCCCAGATTTGATCTCCCCCAGCCCTGACGGCAAGCCATCTTAGGACGGCTGTCGACAACTCCCCAGTACTCCATCAGTTGCTTCCGTTCTTCGGACAGGTATTGCGATATTGAGTGGGTGGAGATGACCCATGAGTTCTCGGCAGCGATATCCTAGGTTTAGGCTTGGCGGGGGCAGGGCAGTTTGTCTCTTCTCTTAGAAAGAAGCAGGTGTAAAGAAGCAGGTGTTCGGCTTGAGGGATCCCCGGCTTTCAAGGGGCCCTAAGCATCTCCAAAAAAAGCCTGAGGACGTCAGGGATCCAAAAGGGCTTGAGGATCCTATCCCGCTAACGAGCAAGGACTCCGTCTCGCTGACACAATGGGAAGGTCGTTAGGGTAGTCGTGAACTTGGCAAGGTAGGAAAACAGCTCATGGACAGCGCTCTGCTTCAAGCGGCTCGCCAGATTTATCAATTTCATCTGCAGCATCGACCGGAAGTGCTGGAGCAACCCCCGCGGGGAGTAGTCATCCACCGCCGTACCCTGCGAGGGGATCTGATCTTTTCCGAGTTCCCCATCCTGCTGCCCCAGGAAACTTTTATTCCGCTGCAGCAATTGGAGCCGCTGCGGTGAGGCACAAGGAGCTACGCTGACAGAGCAGATCCTTCCTTTTTCTGCCTTTAGGGACTCCGTCCTGCCGACGCGATAGGAATGGCTGCCATGCTCGAGGTTCTCCCCTACTGCACAACGCTCGCATGATGTGGCTGAGCATGATGTGGCTGAGCAGCGCCGACGCCAACAGAATCTGGGAGCTGCGCCTGTTGGCCTGGGTGCTGGTACTGGTGCTGGGGGCCTGTGTGGGCAGCTTCTTGAACGTGGTGGTCTATCGCCTGCCGCAGGGTCTTTCTCTGCTCCATCCCGGATCCCATTGTCCAAGCTGCAAGACGCCGCTGGGCCCCACGGAGAACATTCCCATCCTAGGCTGGTTGTTGCTGCGCGGTCGCTGCCGCCATTGTGGAGCGCAGATTAGCTGGCGCTACCCTGCCGTTGAGGCGTTGACAATGGGCCTGTTTGCCCTCAGCATCGGCGCTTTGGGGTTTTCTGCCCAAGGGATCCTCACCTGCATCTTGTTGAGCTGGCTGTTGGCCCTGGCGCTCATCGATCTGGATACCTTTTTGCTGCCGGAGGAGCTGACCCGTTCAGGCCTGGTGGTGGGGCTTTTGGCCCGCCTGGCTCTGCCGTGGCTCCAGGGATCCGGATCCCTGGCCGCTACAGGCCTGTCACTGGTGGAAGGGATTGCAGGAGCTGTGCTGGGCCTCTGGCTGCTGGAGGGCATTGGCCTCTTGGCCCGTTGGGTCTTGGGGCGGGAGGCTATGGGCGGGGGAGATGGCAAGCTGTTGGCCCTGATCGGCATGTGGTTGGGCTGGCAGGGGGTGGTGGTGGCCCTTCTTTTGGGTTCCGGGTTTGGCCTGCTGGCTAGCTTGCTGGCCATGACCAAGGGGCGGGCCCGCCTGGGAAAGCCCATCCCTTTCGGCCCCTACTTGGCTATGGGCGGAGGGGTAGCCGCTCTAGCCGGATCCCAACTGGTGGAGGGCTACCTGCGCTGGCTTGACCTGGTGGGGTAGAGGGAACGTCCATTCAACATTGGATACTTCATGTTTCGGGATCTATGACTTCAAACTGATCGGGAAAAAGAATGAGATTAAAATATCGAAAACCTCCTACCAAGCTCAAATCTGGAACCGCTAAATCAACCGCATAGCCTTCAGTGGGATCTGAGTAACATTCCACAATGGATCCCTGAGTTCCAGCAGGAATAGTGGTCTCGCTGAAATACTCCTTGACATCTGCCACAGTTTTGACTCTACTGTATGGCTTGATTCTAGAAGTGGTTTTACTCATCATTGTGTACCTCTAGCCAATTGGTGACCAAACGAGGGATTAAACTTTCCTTATCAACCTGCCACACGGTCACTAAAGTGCCTTTTTTCTGATTGAGGCCCAAAATTTCAATCTTGATCGATAGCGGCTTCCATAGGGTGTTGGAAACGGATCCCCGGCTAAGGCGCAAGGCAGAGCAGCAGTAACCTGTTGCAGAATGTGAGCAAATCCCACCCTTCTTCCCTCTGGTGTACTGACATCATAGCCAAGCTCTGCAAAGGCAATCCACTTGCCTTGATTTCCAGGATTAGCTGGATTCATAGAGTAATCAACGAACTTGGCAGGATCCACTGCTGCTTCAGAAGCCCTGGGCAAGGATCCGGCCATGGTTGCAGCTTTTGCCGACTTCACGTAAGGTCTAAGGACTCCGTCCCGCTGGCGCGAACAGTAGCCCAGACGTCTCACGCTAACCTGAAACAACCATATTAATTACTCCACCCCTTCGATTCTGTCCTCGATCTCCTGATACAGCTCCTGCAGACGCTCGATATTGGCCTGGGAAGTCTGCCAGTAGCCACGCCCATGCACCTCCAGCAGGGATCCGACAATGCGCCGGAAGGAGTGGGGATTGAGGTTCATCAAGCGCTGCCGCATCGCCTCGTCCTTGATGAAAGTCTCGTTGGTTTCCTCGTAGATCCAGTTGTCCACCGCGCCTGCCGTAGCTGACCAGCCGGAGGTGTTGACCAGCCGCTTGGCGATCTCCCGTACCCCTTCGTAGCCGTGCTTGAGCATCCCCTCATACCACTTGGGGTTGAGGAGCTTGGTGCGGGCGTCCAGACGGATGGTTTCGCTCAGGGTGCGGATCTGGGCGTTGGGCGTGGTGGTATCTGCCATGTAGGCCGAGGGGGCCTTGCCGTCGGGGCGCAGGCTTTGCACCAGCTTGGTGGGATCCGCGTCGAAGTAGTGGCTGACATCGGTCAGGCTGATCTCCGAGGAGTCCAGATTCTGGAAGGTCACATCCACCGTCTTCAAGCTGGCTTCAAAAAGCTGCCGCATCTGCTGGTTAGGCAGATTCGAGCCAAAGGCAAAGGACTTGCGGGATAGGTACATCTCCCGCAGCTCGCTTTCATCTTCCCAAGAGCTGTTTTCCACCGCCAGGTTGATGTTGGCCGAGTAGGATCCGGAAGCGTTGGAAAAGACCCGCGTTGCCGCCTGCTCCAACGTCAGCCCCAGTTCTTCTGCCTGCTGCAAGGCGTGCTTGCGCACAAAGTTCAGCTCCGGTGGCTCCACCGCTGCGGCCGCCAGCTTCACCGCCCGGTCGATCAGGTCCATCTGGTTGACAAACAGATCCCGGAATACCCCCGAGCAGTTCACCACCACATCAATGCGGGGCCGGCCCAGTTCCTCCAAGGGGATCAGCTCCACCTTGTTCACCCGCCCCAGGGCATCGGGTTTGGGTCGCACCCCCAGCAAACACAGCACCTGCGCCAGGGATTCCCCATAGGTCTTGATGTTGTCGGTGCCCCAGAGCACCACCGAGATGGTCTCCGGGTACTTGCCGCCGTTGCTGCTCATCTCGCGGGCCAGCAGCCGTTCCACCACGATCTCCGCAGACTTAATCGCGGCTGCCGTGGGGATAGACTGGGGATCCAAAGCGTGGATGTTGCGCCCTGTCGGCAACACATTGGGGTTGCGGATGGGATCCCCCCCCGGCCCCGGCGAAATGTACTCCCCTTCCAAGGCCCTCAGCAGGGATCCCAGCTCATAATCTGCCGTAATTTGCTTGAGGCACTCCTCCAGAAATTCAAACAAGGGCTTCAAAAGATCCGGATCCACCTGGGGGTAGCCCGCTTCTTTTAGGACTGCCAACCAGGGGGCTTGCCGGCCCATGTTGAAAAAGTTGAGCTTGGCCACCCGCGAGACCCGCCCCTGGGCGTCGGTCTGCTCCTGCACCAGCGCCGCCACCGCCTTCTGGCAGGCCTTGTTGATGCGATCCAGCAGCTCCGTATCCGCCAGGTGTCCCCGATCCCGGTTGCGGTAGATCTCGTCGATGTCCCGGCCCAGGCTTTGGGCAAGAATGCGCGGCAGACCCAGGATCCCTTCTTCCGGGCGGTCAATGCTGGCAATGCTCACCAGGGTGGCAATCGCCTCCTCTGCCGTGGGGGGCGCTCCAATGACGTGCAGACCACAGGGCAACAGCCGCGACTCGATCTCCATCAGCTGGGCGTAGAGCTTGCCCACCACCCTGTCCCGCTCTTCCAAGCTCAACTGGGCGGCGTCCCCCTGGGGCAACTCCACATCCTTGTCCAGGTTCACCAGCCGCGCCTTGTCGCAGATGGCGTTGACGATGGCGATGCCCCGCGCCCCCTCCCGCAGGGTTTGGTAGGAGCCGATCATCTCCCGCAGCTCTTGCAGCCCCTTGTAGAGGCCGGCGTTTTCTGCCGGCGGCGTCAGGTAGCTGATGGTGCAGGCGTAGCCCCGCCGCTTGGCAATAGTGGCCTCACTGGGGTTGTTGGCGGCGTAGTAGTACAGGTTGGGCAGGGATCCAATTAGATTATCCGGATAGCACTCGCCCGACATGCCGATCTGCTTGCCCGGCATAAACTCCAGGGATCCATGGGTGCCGAAGTGCAACACCGCATCCGCCCCCCAAACTTTCTCCAGGTAGGTGTAGTAGGCAGCAAAGCCGTGGTGGGGGCTGGCTGACCTGGAAAAAAGCAGCCGCATGGGATCCCCTTCATAGCCGAAGGTGGGCTGCACCCCGATGAACACATTGCCAAAGTGCTTGCCGTAGATGAGCAGGTTTTGCCCATCGGTATTCAGGTGCCCCGGCGCTGGCCCCCAGTACTGCTCGATGGCTTTCACGTAGGGTGTCAGCGCCTCGTATTCCCGCACCGACAGTTTGGCGGCCACATTCAGCTCCGGGCTGGCGTACTGGGCCTGGGGATCGTGCAGGATGGACTCCATCAGCTCCTGCGGGGTTTTGGGCAGCTCGGGGCCGAGGTCATAGCCGTTGTGGGCCAGGGCCTGCATCACCCGGTGAATAGAGGCAAATACATCCAAGTAGGCCGCCGTCCCCACATTGCCCTTGTCCGGCGGGAAGCTGAAAACGGTGATGGCGATCTTCTTCTCCAGCTTGGGCTTACGTCGCAGGTTGGCCCACTTAATCGCCCGCGCCGCGATCAACTCAATCCGATCCTGCATGGCATGGGCTTTGCCGGTGGCCGCGTCCCGCCCTGAGAGGATGATGGGATCAATGGCCCCGTCCAGCTCGGGAATGGCAATCTGCAGAGCCACCTGCACCGGGTGCAGCCCCAGGTCGCTGGCAGCCCATTCCTCCGTCGATTGAAACACCAAGGGCAGCGCCACCATGTAGGGGCGATTCAGCCGTTGCAGCGCTTCCACTGCTTTGGGGTGATCCTGCCGCGCCGGCCCTCCCACCAGGGCAAACCCGGTTAGCGACACGACCACATCCACAATGGGCGCTGTCTTCTGCGCGTTCCAGAAAAACTCGTTCACCGGCTTGGAGAAGTCCAGGCCCCCGGCAAACACCGGCACCACCCGCGCCCCGCGCGACTCCAGCTCTTGCACCATGGCCACGTAGTGGGCATCATCCCCCGTCACCAGGTGGGTGCGCTGCAGCACCAATCCCACACAGGGGGCCAAGGGATCCTTCACGTCCTGCGGCAGATCCTCGCGGGCGTTGTACCAATCCAAATACTCCGCCAGACTGGCAAACATCTGCGGCGCCAAGGGGTGCCAGATGCCCATCTCCAAATAGGTGACCGGCTCGGCAAAGGAGAGCTGCCCCCGCATACCCGGCAGGTAGCGATCCGCCAGCATCAGCAAAAAGTTCTCCAGGTTCTCGCGGGATCCCCCCAGCCAGTACTGGAAGCTGAGCATGAAGTTGCGGGCATCCTGCGCCTTGTCGAAGGGCAGATACTTCAGCACCTTGGGCAGCGTCTGCAGCAGCTTCAGCATCCCCTCCTGGAAGTTGGATCCCTGCTGGCGCTTGCGCATGAACTGGGCAATGGCGCTCTTGGACTGGCCTAGCTGCGCCATAGAAAAGGATCCCATCTTGTTCAGGCGCATCACCTCTGGCATGGAGGGAAACACCACCACCGCATCCAGCCGTTCCCGCAGGGGTTCTACCGCCTGCACCACCTTCTGGGCAATGTCTTCGATGAAGATCAAGGATCCAATAAAGACATTGGCCGTTTCCAGATCCCGCCGAAAAGCCTCATAGCCCGCGGGATCCCGCAGCTCCTCCACCAGATAGCCGGACAGCTCCACCGCCAGCTTGGAGTTGTGGGCGTTGATGTGCTGCACTGCTGCGGTCAGGGCACTCTGATATTGCGGCTCCAACACCACATACACCACCTTCATCAAGCGGCGATCCCCCACCTCGGCAGGGGTAACGTGGCGGGTGATGGGCTTAACCAGAGTAAACATGCGGTCGCTCTCCGTCCGGTGATGCAAACAGCCTACGGGTAAGCATTATCCCTTATGACCTGTTTCCCGTTCTACCCGAGAAACGGATCCCTGCTGGGGGCACGGAGGCAAGGCTGTAACAATTCGAAATAACCTTTGAGCCTCTGTAAGGGCAGAGGGATCTGATCACTCTGTGGGAGCCTTTCACGTTACCCTTAGCAAGGGAGCAGTGCAGTACGTTGTCTACGTTAAGGCTGCAGAGGATTGTTGAAGCAGAAGAGAATCGGCCAGGGTGAGTGAAGCGGAGTTAGCAGAACTTGTTTTGACTAAGCTTAAAGAAGCTGGGTTCGTAGTAACAGATGAAGGTAAGCTATGCCCTTCTGTCCTTGGTAAGGAGAGCTTGCGGCGGGTACACAGGCCTGCTCTTCAGTTAGAAATCGCTAACCGGCAAGATTGGCTTCGCCAATATCTTCCTAAATACCTCACCTTCTTCGCAGACGGTAACGAGATTATACCTGAGCGCATTGATCCGGTTTTAGTTGAGGTTACCAAACAGCAGCACCATGACCTCTTCCGCATAGCTCGGCTACTCTGGTCTATCCCGTTCTCCAAGGGATATGGGCGCCGCTCCCGGTTTCTAATCATAGACAAAGCTAATGACAAGCTGATCGGTCTGTTAGCTCTGCAGTCCCCGCCTCTTAGTTTTCCAGCTCGCGATCGTCTGTTTTGCTACCCCCCTGGCAAAAAAACGGAGATGGTTAACCAGACAATGGATATTCAAACTTTGGGCGCTGTGCCACCATATAACCGTCTCCTAGGTGGAAAACTGGTAGCGTTGGCAGCAGCGTCAAATGAGGTTCGACAAGCCTACTGGCACAAATACCTGGGTCGTGTGACTGAAATCGAACAGCGCATCCTAAAACCTCACCTAGTTGCACTTACAACCACAAGTGCTTTTGGAAGAAGTAGCCTGTATAACCGCCTGAGTTACAAAGGAATTCTTGTAGCTAAGTCTATTGGCTATACCGAAGGATACGGAGCTTTTCACCTAGCGGAACTTTACCCACTATTCCGAGAGTTTTTAGAAAACCAAGGCATTTCGACTCGCGGTGGCTTTGGTAGTGGGCCAAGGCGGAAATGGCAAATAATAGTGAAAGCCCTCAGACGGCTAGGTCTTTCAGATCAGCTCCTCTACCATGGCGTAAAGCGGGAAGTGTTTCTGTTTCGCCTGGTGGACAATCTGGAAGCATACATGGAAGGCCGTGACACTGAACCAATCTATCGCAATTTGCCATTCTCGGAACTGGTCGCCTGGTGGCGGGAGCGCTGGCTGCTGCCGCGAGCAGGGCGAGTGGATGGATGGCGGGCTTGGCGCAAAGAGGAAATCAAGAATATACTTCTGATGGAACAGAATAAGGCCACAGAGTAAAGATGGAGTAATTTGTAATGGAATCTGGAGAGCGTCCCTTTGGCGAACTTCCTGCTGCTTTAGTTGATGAGGTTCTCAAACGCACAGCGGATCTTGGTCAGAAACTGCTGGATAATTTTGAGCAAGTACGCACTCGTCGCGAGGAATGGCGAGAGGGCCTCAAGAGAGCAGGCTTGCTTCATCGCGATGCCGAGGTTCCCTATACGTCTGTTCCAACAACCTGCGGTGTAGATGGTTCCTATGCTGTTGAGCGATTGTTAGCCAGCGACCTGATTGCAGCAGCTGCTGTGGCTGTCGAAGGCTTGACGCCACCTTCAGAAACGCGCTACTGGCCCGAACCTCGCCACCGAATTTGGATAGAGACGGAGGCGCACGAAGCCGAAACGGGCACCATCCTGCGTGCTCTGATGATCGGTATGGAGTTAGAACTGGCAGCACAAGCGCCGCACGAGGTTGTCTTTATAGATGGCTCTCTCACGACCCCTCTCATTTACTTTAATCAGGCGCTGAACAAGAGTCAGGATGCTTTACATTTGCATACGACGGCCCGCTTTCTTGGGGGCGTGCTCTCGTTCCTGGAAGCTTACCGAACAGTATTGGCCTCAGCTCGAAGCGACCGTTGCTGGGTAGCGATACCCAAATATACGACAAGACGGGAAATTGGCCAGAAAATGGGCTGGCCTGATACCCACGACGATCGCGGACTTCTAAGTTTTGTGCTGGAGCCGGGTGAATACACAGGCCCTATGGTTCTCCAACAGCCTTCTCAACCCTGGCACTTGAATCTGGATCCACTCGCATCTAATCTCAAGCAAGAAGCAGAAGGCGTAACAAGGGAGATTGTTGCTCTACTGGGTGAAATCCGGGTCGTTTATTATCGTCCTTATCCCTGGCTTCCCGCTCTTCGAGTGGAGATGAACCCGAAGGTATCTGAAAATCGGGCGCGCCTGGCCACAGTGCTCCATGGCATTCGTCATCAATGCGGTACACCGGCGGTCATGGAGCCCTACCCCCTCTACATGGCGGATCGTATGGTCAAGCACTTGCCCAAGGCCATCCCTACGTTTCGGCAGGTTACCAGCCAGCATATCGCTGAGACGTATTTGGGGGACGTTAGTGAGGTTTTTCTAGGCCTGCATGGTTATCGCACCGAGTCAGGAGTCTGATCCTATGCCAACGAATAATCTTGATCAGCTTGTGGATGCAGCGGAACGGATTGGCGTGGTGGGGTCACCATCCTCTACCAGTGAATTGGCGCTGGACATCTTGGCCGGAGCCGTCAGCAAGAAGCTTGTGGGGGAACTGGCCCTGTTTCGCTATTACCAGGATGGGCTTTCTCATTATGCTTTGGGACAGATTACTGAGGTGAAACTGCGCAATGTCTGGCACGAAGACCCCACCATGCGCAGCCTGATTCGTCAGCGTGGGCGGGTGGATACAGTCAGCGAACGCCAGGATACCCATACAGGGGAGATGACGATCAGCGCCGTCTTCTCTGCTGAATCCAATGGCTACCGTCCCAGTATCCTGGGCACTGTCCCGGCTACAGGCACGCCCATTCATCTTGTCAATGATGCCGTTTTATCCGAATTGCTCTCGCCCTATCGTGACCAGCTTTTCTACCTGGGGCATGTCTATGGCTCAAAACCGCTTTTGCCCCTTTGGTTCAAACATTTCGACACTGGTCCCCAGGGTGCTGGCGAAGCCTACCATCTGGGCATTTTTGGCAAAACCGGTTCTGGAAAGTCGGTGCTGGCTAAGATGATCCTGCTGGCCTATGCCCGCTATCCCGGGATGGCACTCCTGGTCATTGATCCGCAGGGTGAATTTGCTAAAGAGGCGAGAGGTGAGGCAGTTCCAGGCGCATTCCAGTTGCGAATGAAAGAAGTCCTGGACAGGCTTGGAAAGCCGACCAATGTGCATAGCGTGAGGAATTTGGTGCTGGACCGGTGGAACTTGTTTGAACAGATCCTCTTGGAGTCAGGATTCTTTCAGCGGCTTGGCGTTAAAGCAGTCGAAAACCAGCGTCAGGCCGCAGAGGCCATAAGTGAGCAGTTGCAGAAAGACAGTGTACATCTTGCCGAGTTACACAAACGTGAGAGTTTCGATAAAGCGTGGGGATATTTGCAGGAAGAGCGTATTCAGGTGCGATTTTATGGTTCGAAGGAGGCTAGGGAACGAGTCCGTCAGCAGATGGCTGGTGCCAATCAGAATGACCTATATCAGACAATTTGGCTTCCTGTTACGCAACTGTTTCGTGAAGATCGATCAGGAGCACAGAAAGTAGAGCAGCTGTTGGCCAGCCTGTTTAACTCTGATCGAAATCAGCGGCCTCTCGTCGTGATAGACTTGTCTATAGAACAGGCAACTCAAACTGCTGCGAGTTGGAATACGCTCCCCCTTTTTGGTGGAGATCAATCCCAGCCGCAGAGTACTCCCTTGTTCTGGAATGAGACGATACAAGCGCTGGTGATCAAACGGCTATTGGAAGGTATTCGCACAGCGGCAGAATATGCCTATCGGCAAAGCCAAGGTCTCAACACACTGGTGCTGATAGATGAAGCTCACCGCCTTGCACCCCGTGAAGAACCTGAGAGTGAAGAGAAGAAAGCTGTACGGGGCATCTTGATTGATGCGGCACGCACCACTCGTAAGTACGGAGTAGGCTGGCTATTCATTAGCCAGACCCTATCCAGTCTGCACCGAGAGATTTTGGAGCAGCTGCGCATCCTTTTCTTTGGCTTCGGCTTAGGTATGGGAGCTGAATTCAAGACATTGAGTGAGCTAGTAGGTGGGCGTAGCAAAGCCCTTGATCTCTATCAGCTATTCCGTGACCCACACTCGTCCTTTGACACTGAAAGCCGAGAGTACTCATTTATGACCATTGGCCCAGTTTCTCCTCTCTCGTTTGCGGGTACACCGTTGTTCTTCAACGCTTTTAGCAATGCCGACGAGTTTTTAAGGGTCAACTTTAGTAGTGTAAAGAGCACGATGAAGTTAAGGGGATCCATCAACTACCTCCAAGTACACTAAGAAACCCAGCCCCCGGAAACGTGACTGCCTGATTCTAGAAGCAGTGACAGCGAGGCAGCCTGGCAAGCCACGGGGGCTATGCTAGGCCGGGAGGTTAGTCTTGAAGCTGAGATGCGCGCTCACTACCTGCAACATGTGCCGTTTGAGGGTCTTGGCTACATAGAGTCTTGGCTTGGAGCCAAGGGATACCCTGTAACAGGCACAAGGTTCTTTGAATCGACGAGATTGCCGAGCCTGGATGAATTTGACATGCTCATCGTCATGGGTGGCCCTATGAGTGCCAATGACGAAAGCACGTTTCCTTGGCTGGTCCAGGAGAAAGAGTTCATCCGCAATGCTATCGAGGCTGGCAAGTCTATTTTGGGCATCTGCCTGGGGGCGCAACTGATTGCCAGCGCAATGGGGGCTCGGGTGTTTCCAAATCCCGTTAAGGAAATAGGCTGGTGGCCGGTGCAAGGGATCCAACCGGCTAACGAGCTGGCCTTTCGCTTCCCGCCTTCGATTGAGGTTTTTCACTGGCACGGGGAAACCTTCGAGCTGCCCCCTGGTGCAATTCACCTTGCCAAGAGCGAAGGCTGTGAGAACCAGGCCTTTCAGCTTGGACGCTCAGTGATCGGCCTCCAGTTTCACTTGGAAACCACGCCAGAATTGGTGCAAGGGCTTGTCTCCCACTGCCGCAACGAACTGTTGCCATCTACCTATGTGCAGTCGGAAGCAGAGATCCTCTCAGCCTCCCCTGAGAAGTACCAAGCCATAAACCGTCTAATGGGCGAGGTTCTCTCCTTTCTCTGTCGCTCCGATCCCTAGGCCCCGCGCTGCGCTCTAGAGAGCGGCCAAAGCCGTAAGATGCAGATCTGCAAGCCAAAGTTCCAAGAGGATAGACGTGGGCCATCAGGTTTTGGGACTGGGGATCGCGGGTTGGTCGGCTGCACGGCTGCTGCGGGCCCAGGGAAAAGAGGTGTGGGTCTGGGACGAGCAGGATTCGGAGCTCTTGCGGCAACGGCAGGCGGAGCTGGAACGGGAAGGGATCCCTGTCCTCTGCAAGGTGTGCCTCGGCTCAACTGTGCCTGCGACTTGCAAAGCGTTATGAATCTTTGTTTGAGTCGTAATTGAGAGGAAATAGGTGAGCTATAATTCCTAATGGACTTTTCTTTTCATTGCAGGTTGGGTAATGCAAAAACAGGAAGTCGTTACATTACTGGCAAATCACCAGAACACTCTGAAGGACTTTGGCGTAAAGTCTCTAATGCTCTTTGGTTCAGTAGCAAGGGATGAAGCGCAAACAGACAGTGATATCGATCTGCTAGTAGAGTTTGACCGTCCAGTTGGATTGTTCACTTTTGTACGCTTGAAACGATATCTAGAGGAAATTTTAGAGAGTCCGGTTGATCTAGGTACGCCTGACTCCCTCAAGCCCTATCTGCAAGAATCCGTTCTCCGGGAGGTGGTTCGTGCCTTCTAGAGATTGGCAGAACAGAGTAAGATCGGAAATAGAGGCAATTAAGTTAGATGAGGATCCCTCTGGGCCAGGATATATGGTTGTTTCAGACTGCAGGAAAGCAACTTGGGGATCCCAGGTTCCCCTAGTCTGCTTTGGGAGACAGATAAGGGGTATGTTTGTGTTGGCCGGTTAGAGATCGAAGGCAGGGCAAATGTCCCAGACTTATTCGGAATGACTATCGCGAACGGAGCTATTGTACTGGCTACCGTCTCATCGCCATTTGAATTGACTATAAGTAAACACACAAGCTCTCAAGCACGGGGGGGCAACGGTGGGCATTGGATCCCGGGAACCAGGGATTCCAGCAAGCCGCTACA
>NZ_JANSIM010000133.1:0-5748 GCF_047502655.1 Synechococcus sp. R5-12
TCAGTATAGTTGAGCTTATTATTGACTAGAGTCATGCTCCAAAAAAGACAGAAGTTGCTGAGCTACACTCGCTACACGAAGGGGCGCCGGTCAGCCTGTCTCTGCCGTTACAAAAGCCAGGCGTCATAGCCATAGTCCGACCAAGGGCTGGCCCCAGAAGAAGGCAAAAGAAATGCACGATGGAAGCCATGGTCGCATCAGCGTTGGGTAGCAACCTCGATCCGGCCAATCTGGATCAGACGGAAGCAAGCCGCAGCTTGGCCCGCCTGGGGATCGATGTGGGGGGCACCTTTACCGATCTGGTGCTCTTGCAGGATGGCCAGATGCAGACGGCGAAGGTGCTGTCTACCCCCAGCCCTGAGGAGGGGGTCTTTGCGGCGCTGGACAAGCTGGGGGTGCTCTGGGTTGACCTCTTCTGTCATGGCATGACGGTAGCCACCAACGCGCTGCTGGAGCGCAAGGGATCCCCCACCCTGTTTTTGACCACGGCGGGCTTTCGGGATGTGCTGGCCATTGCCCGTCAAAACCGCCCCTCTCTGTATGACCTGACACAGCCCAAGCCGGAGCCAGTGGTGCCCCGCCACCATTGCCTGGAGGTGAAGGAGCGCTGCAGCGCGGGCGGAGTGTTGGAGCCGCTCACCGATGCCGAAATCCGGCGGGTGGTGCAGGAGGTGGGGGAACGGGTGCAGCGGGATGGGATCCGCGCTATTGGGGTGGGGTTTTTGTTTTCTTTTCTCTACCCGGAGCACGAACAGCGGCTGGGGACGGCCTTGCGACAGGCTTTCCCGGAGCTACATCTTTCCCTGTCTTGCGAGGTGGCGCCGGAGTTCCGAGAATACGAGCGCTTCAGCACCACCGCCATCGATGCCTACCTCAGCCCGGCACTGGCGGGCTACCTGCACCGCTTGGCCCAAGGATGTCGGGAGCGAGGGATCCCCCAGCCCTTGATCATGCAGTCTTCCGGCGGGGTGACCTCCATTGCTCAGGCGGCGGCCCATGCTTCGCTGGCTTTGCTCTCGGGGCCGGCAGGCGGGGTTTATGGGGCGGCCTATCTGGGTCGCCTGAGTGGCTACCCCCACTTGCTCAGCTTCGATATGGGGGGAACCAGCACAGATGTGGCCTTGATCCAAGATGGGATCCCCCAGGTTACTCCTGCAGCAGTGGTGTGTGGCTTGCCCGTGCAACAGCCCCAAATTGATATCCACACCGTCAGTGCCGGCGGCGGATCCCTGGCCCATTTGCTGCCCGGCGGTGGGCTTCAGGTGGGGCCAGAGAGTGCCGGATCCAACCCCGGGCCGGCCTGCTACGGTCGGGGGGGAACAGCTCCGACGGTTACCGATGCCAACCTCTGGCTGGGGTACCTGCCGGATGGCGGTCGGCTGGGCGACTCGGTGCAGCTACGGCGGGGGCTAGCGGAACAGGCTATTGCCACGCTGGCGGATCCCTTGGGCTTGAGCTTGCAGGAAACTGCCGTTGGCATTCGCACCTTGGCGAATGTCGCCATGTCGCGGGCCTTGCGGGTGATCAGCGTGGAGCGGGGTTTGGATCCCGCCGATTTTGCCCTGCTGGCCTTCGGCGGAGCCGGGCCCATGCATGCCTGTGCTTTGGCAGAAGA
The DNA here is from genome assembly GCF_047502655.1 of Synechococcus sp. R5-12. Classification (NCBI taxonomy): domain Bacteria; kingdom Bacillati; phylum Cyanobacteriota; class Cyanophyceae; order Synechococcales; family Synechococcaceae; genus Synechococcus; species Synechococcus sp. R5-12. The sequence goes on from NZ_JANSIM010000133.1 coordinate 1,616, forward strand.
GCTGGGCATCCGCACGATCTTGATCCCGGCTGCCTGTGGGGTGCTCTCGGCGCTGGGAATGGCTCTGGCAGATCTGCGGCGAGATTATCGGCGGGCCATCCTCCAACCTCTGCGGCAGCTTGCGTCCGATTCAGGGGGATCCCTGCTGGCCCAATGGGCAGAACCCCTGATCCGCCAGGCGAGAGCCGATCTGCAGGATCCGGCGCTGCACTTCAGCTTGGACTTGCGCTATCGCGGCCAGTCTTTTGAGTTGGAGATCCCGGTGCAGTTGTCAGATCCGATTCCTCATCTGGAGCAACAGTTTCACCAGGCCCACCGACAACGCTATGGATGGCAGGATTTGGCCCAGCCGGTGGAGGTGATTCAGTTGCGTCTACAGGCGGTGCAGGCCCTACCCACCGTGCCTTTGACTGCACCCCACCCTTTGCCAGGGGATCCCCTCAAGGGTCGGCGAGAGGCATGGTTTGGGGGCAGGATGTGCTCGGTGCCGGTCTACGATCGGCAGCGCATGGATGTGGGGTTTCAACTGCGCGGGCCGGCAATTGTCGAGATGCCGGAGGCAACTGCGGTGATCGAAGCCGATTGGACGGGGGTCATTGACGAAGTGGGAACCCTAATCTTGAGCTGTGTTCGCGATAGCGGGACAAAGTCCTGGTGAGTCCATCCGCAAGCAGAGCGTCATGGTCATTTCGATTCAAACTAGGATACTGTGCCCACACCCAAAACGTTGCTCGCGTCGGCGTTGCGGAGCAATAATGCAGGGGGCCAGAAGCTCACCCTAACCTGAAAGACCACAGCAGAGCTTGTTTTGAGAGGGAGAGGCAGGTGCTCCAGATCACCTTGACGAATACCTTCACGATTTTTGCGTCCAGATAGGGTGTTGTCTGTTTTCGTTTGTCAGGGTCTAGATAGATGGACTGGCCTCTGCAGCCCTTGCCCTGACTGGATTTTCGCGATTTCCCTCAAGGGCGGACGATGGGACTCGAACCCACGAATGGAGGATCCACAATCCTCTGCCTTAACCGCTTGGCTACGCCCGCCGCGATTCCGGCTATCTAGCTTAGCATGGGAAAAACGGGACTGAACTACAAAGGTCGAAGCGCCTCAAAATGCTACCCAGAGCCGATTTGTTGCAAGGGGCAGAGCATCGAGAAACCTTGGCACGGGTCTTGGATTTGGGAGAGCAAGCCCTCAAGACCTGGCAAGTGGTCTGGAGCGACTTCCTTTCCCCACCCGAAATAGCGGAGGTGCAAGCTCGGCTGCGCAACTTGACCGAACTACAAGTGGGGGCCTGGGGAGGGTACCCCCAAGCAGAACGCCAACGCATAGCCCTGGCCCGCTCTGAGGTGGGTCTGGATGTCCGGGATCCCAAGCCCGACCAAGAAGGGATCCCATTGGCCGCCATTCAGATTCAGGGCAACTTTCTCTTCGACCCGGCCACCCACCGCGATTTTCTGGGAGCCCTGTTGGCGTCCGGCATCGCCCGCGAGAAAGTGGGAGACATCCTTGTGTTGGGAGACTCAGGCGCCCAGGCCATCGTTGTGCCCGAAATGGTGGATTACCTCACCCTAAACCTGACGCAGGTGCGCACAGTGCCTGTCAAAGTAGGCCGGATCCCCCTGAGCCAGTTGAACATTCAGCCCCCCCGCGTCAAATCCATCACCAGCATAGAAGCCTCTTTGCGCCTGGATGCGGTAGCCTCAGCTGGGTTTGGCATCTCCCGCAGCAAAATGGTGGAAGAAATCCAACGGGGGGAAGTGCGGGTCAACTGGAAGCCCATTACCCAAGCCAGCTACACCGTTGGCCCTCAGGATTGGATTGCCATTCGAGGTCGGGGTCGGCTGCAAATCGAAGAGGTAGCCGAAACAAAAAAAGGCCGCTTTCGGGTGCAAATGAGGCGGTATCTCTAGATTTTTTCCTGTCTGATTTTGGGGAGATCGTTACCTCCAGGAAAATGCTCTAGAAAAAAGAGAAAAAGGCCCAAGGGTAAAGCAAATACTCCAAGTAAAACAACTTCCAGATCAGTTGATAATAGCCAACAATCGCCTCCCGACGGCTGAGATCCAGATGGACACCATAGCCCAAGAGGATCCCCAGCCCCAACACATGGCTCACCAACAGCCAGAGGCCGTTGCCCGCAAGGAGAAAAGAGATCCCCACCCCGATAAATCCCAGATAGCACAAGGCCAAAATGCCGATACAAAACCTTGAGATCCGCCCTGGCCCAAAGCGCAGCGAGAAGGTGGCAATGGCAAACTGGCGATCCCCCTCCATGTCGGGAATATCTTTGAAAAGGGCGATCACCAGCCCAAAAATCGACATAAACCCCGTCAGCCAAACAATCGCAGCCGAAAGCTCGACCCTTCCCTGCATCACCTGCTGAAAATGGCTGTAAAGGCCCAAATTGACGATCAAGCCGCGCACGCTGTAGATGCAAGCCGAGGCTGCCAGCGGAAAACGCTTCAACCGCAAGGGGGGCAGCGAATAGGCCGTGCCGATCCCATTGCTCAAAAGCACCGTCAGCAGCAGGTAAGGGATCCCGGCCATGGCCAGTAGGACGGACGCCACCCCACAACCCACGACGATCCCCACCCCCTGTCGCCAACCCAGGGATCCAGCAGCTAAGGGCAAATGGGGCTTGTTGATGCGGTCGATTTCAACATCCGTCAGTTGATTCAAGCCGACGATGTAGACATTGGCCGCCAAACAGGCTGCCCAAGCCCAGACCAACTGGGGCAGCGCCGAGAGAACCGGTTGCAGGGATCCGGCAGCCACAAACCCTGCCAACAGGTAGAGGCCCACCACGCTGGCGCTGGTGCCGTAGACGGTGTGGGGTCGAGCAAAACGCCAGAGAACTTGTGGGCGCAACATCAAAAAAGTTAGGGAGAGTCTTCCAGGAGAGAAGCTAGGGCTGCCCAGCGGGGATCCACCTCCGGTGCGGGAGATTCCACCGCAATACCCGGACAGTCGGGACGGCAGGGCAACTGGCGGGGCATCTCCAAATGCAGGTGCTGGTACATCCAGTCTTCGACATCCAGCTCACCATTGGGGGGCAGGCTCTCCAGCAGATCTTCTTCGTCTTGCAATTCCAGCTCCAAGGGGAGAGGTTCGGGATCCCGAATCAAAATGATCTCCTCAACTTCCAGGTGCAGCCGGTGGTTGAACTGCTGTAGGCAGCGGTGGCAGGTGAGGGTGACAATGGTACGAGCTTCAGCACTCACTTCGAGAAAATGGCCCCGATGGCTGACTTCCAGGGATCCCTCCACAGGGGTCAAACTCTCAAAGCCCGAAAAAAACTGCCTAAACTGCAATTCTTGGGTTTGACCGGGCATCTGCCGCAGATCCGATAGACGAATTGGCCTCAGCATGGCACCCCCCTTCACGCGTTTTGGGTAGCAGGGATCCCTGTCGTCACCGTAGCAAGAGGGCCAACTTGTTCCCAGCCCTCTGCCCACTCTCAAGATGGGGAAGCTGCCCGACGGATAACCAAGCGCCGGTCAGGCTCTTTGCCACGGCTGAAAGTTTCCAGATCGGCATAGGCAGGGTCATTCAAGAGAGTATGAATTTGCCGACGCTCGGCAGCCGAGAGATCGGGAAACTCGTATTCCCGGCCAGTGGCCCTCACCTTTTCCACAGCAGCGGCAACCAAAACCTTCAGCTCCTGCAAACGCCGCTGCCGATAGCCGTCCAAATCCAAAATGTAGGGCTGCTGCTGGTCTTCCGGCTGGTTCAGGTTGAGAAGGGTGTTGGCCAGGTACTGCAACGCATCCAGCACCACAGGGGAGCGATCCTCCTCTTGAGGGGAATCTCTGGAAGATGGAGAGGGCAAGGGGGGGGCTTTCGCCAACAGCAGTTGCTTCTGAGCTGGGGTCAAAGAAGACGCCTCAATTTCCAGCACCTCCCCCACCACCCGCACCGCCGCTGGGATCCCCATAGCCGCCAGCACCTGCTGTAACCACTGCCTGGCTCGCTCTTGATTGGCCGCAAAGGTGGACTTGTTTGGCGAAGGGGCAACGGTTCCCTCAGATTTCCTAGCAGCAGATCCCGTAGAAGACTTAGGACGGCTCATCCTGGGCAGCTTCCAACTTTGAAGAGCATGACTCTAGTCAATAATAAGCTCAACTATACTGAAA
>NZ_JANSIM010000134.1:0-2960 GCF_047502655.1 Synechococcus sp. R5-12
TTAGAGAGTTCCCCCTTCGGGGGGATCCCTAGAAATTGGAAACAGTCGAACCAGAGGTTCAAAATCTGCGGCACCCCCGGAGTTCCCCCTTCGGGGGGATCCCTAGAAATTGGAAACGATCCCTTCGCTAACGCTGTAGGGTGGCAGCGATATTGTTCCCCCTTCGGGGGGATCCCTAGAAATTGGAAACAGCCTATTAATAAAGACGTAGAGCAGGTATACAGATCTTGGGTTCCCCCTTCGGGGGGATCCCTAGAAATTGGAAACATTTGCATCGCCAAAGCACGGGCACGCTTCCTCTGACGGTTCCCCCTTCGGGGGGATCCCTAGAAATTGGAAACGCCCCTTTCGGTGTTAGCTCCGCCTTCCGACGTCGGAAGGGAGTTCCCCCTTCGGGGGGATCCCTAGAAATTGGAAACCAAATATTATTACAATCCCTATGAAAAAGGGGAGTTCAGTTCCCCCTTCGGGGGGATCCCTAGAAATTGGAAACCCGTTGCTCTCCTCGAGAACGAGGAAGTTTTTGTGGAACAAGTTCCCCCTTCGGGGGGATCCCTAGAAATTGGAAACCCGTCGGAAGGTGGAGTTTAAACAGAACGGAGTCCGTTTGTTCCCCCTTCGGGGGGATCCCTAGAAATTGGAAACAACTAATCTAATCTTCCAAAGGCTACCCTAGTGGTAGCGTTCCCCCTTCGGGGGGATCCCTAGAAATTGGAAACCAAAGTGAAGGCACTGACAGAAGGCGAGGTTGTTTACGTCAAGTTCCCCCTTCGGGGGGATCCCTAGAAATTGGAAACAATTCCGCCACCGATCCTGGCTATACTGAGGACACGCTCACCCAAAGTAGGGGTGAGCTTTCACTCGGCAGCGATTCACATGAGTTTTTGGAAGGGCCTGTTCGGGTCAGCAGGAGCTGCTACAACCAAAGAGCCGGCGCAAACAGCTAGGGCCGACCGTCGCCAGGAAACGGTGGTGGTACGAGGGGAGACAATCCTCTTCAGCTTGGATCCCAACTTGGATCTGTACGAGCTAGAGGAGCTCTGCGATGCGGTGGGGTGGTCGCGTCGCCCCATTCACAAGGTGAGAAAAGCCCTGCAGCACAGCTTTTTGGTGGTGTCGATGTGGCAGCAGCGGGGCAGCTACCGTCGCCTCATCGGCTTTGCCCGGGCAACGTCCGACCACGCTTTCAATGCCACCATTTGGGATGTGGTGGTTCATCCCGATTTCCAGGGTAGGGGTCTGGGCAAGCGGCTGATGGAAAAGGTGATCCACGAGCTGCGTGCCCGAGACATCAGCAACATCACCCTTTTTGCCGATCAGGGAGTGGTCAGCTTTTACGAACGGCTGGGCTTCACCGCCGACCCTGAGGGGATCAAAGGCATGTTCTGGTATCCCCGCTAGCGTATGGCCCCTGTGGTGATTTTGCCCGGTTATCTGGCGGGTGCGTCGGAGTATGAGCCCCTGCGCCAAGAGCTGGAAGCCCGCGGCTATGCGGCACGGGTGGTGCCGTTGCAGGTGCGCAGTTGGTTTCCCACGCTGGGGGGAAGGCCTGTCACTCCCATCCTGTGGGCCCTTCGAGAGACCATCCAAAAGACCTGCGCTGAGTTTGGGGTTGACCGAGTTAACCTGGTGGCCCACTCCGCCGGCGGCTGGATTGCCCGCATCTACCTGGGATCCGTGCCCTATGGGGGACAGGTGTGGCAGGGGCGGGAGCAGGTCGCTGCGCTGATTAGCTTGGGATCCCCCCACACCAGCCGGGAGCGCTGGACGAAGCGCAATTTGGACTTTGTCAACACCCACTATCCGGGGGCCTTTTGGCCCGAGGTCAAATATGTGTGCGTGGCCGGCAGGGTCATCCAGGGGCAGAGGTTGAGTCTGGGATCCCTGTGGCGACAGGAGCATTATCTGGCTTGGCTGGCCTACAACAGCTATTGGCTCACGGCTGGACAGGGGGAATTGTGGGGCGATGGCATTACCCCCATCGAGGCTGCCCACCTGCAGGGGGCTGTTAACCTCACTCTGCCCAACTGCTACCATTCCGGTCGGGGTGGACGGCGCTGGTATGGATCCCCCGAGGTGGTGGAAACTTGGGCTCAGTATCTGGCTTAGGGCCGGGGTTTAGCTGCCAGGCTTGCTTGGGTCGCCGAGGGAAGTCTCGGGCAAAGAGGCGGCCGATTGGCGGCGTTCCTGCTGACGCCGGGCGGCTTTTACCATCTCCTCGACCACAGCCCGCGCCTGCTTCATGCGATCCAAACTGCTGCGATAGAGCTCCAGATCTTTTCTCACCCGCTCTGTTGAAAAGGGCAGCTTGCTCACCACATTCTCCAAAAAGCGGCGGGTGCGTTCTTCTGGTTCTTCGTAAAGGGACTTGGCCACAACTTCATAGGCTGTGTAAAGGCCAACAGCTAAGACCCGGCTGTAGGCGTAGGGCGGCTGAGTCATGCGCTCCAAAATGGCTTTCAACCCACCCACATCTTCCGCCTCTGGCTTGAGACAGAGGAGATCAAGTCTTTGACGGGGATCCCCGCTTCCCATCAACTCCAGCAGATCGCGGGCATTCTTGCGCAACACCTCCGGCTTGAGGTGCAGAGCCTTACAGAGGGCGTTGAAAATGGCTTCTCGCTGCTCAGGGGGGTGATAGGCTTCCATCAGCCCGTCGTAGAGGGTGACCAGCCCCAAGGCAAAAAACGGATCGTAGACGAAGGTGCTGTTGACGGTGGTCAGGTGCAGCTCCACCAACAACTCCTCCACCACCCGGCGATAGACGGCGTTGATCGGGCGAGGGTAGGCGCTGAAAAAGGCCGCTTTGGTGGCGGAGAGGGTGCGAACAGGATTCACAGGCAGACAAAAATGAGCTTGAGGATGGCTTCTCTGTTTTTTTATTCTCACCTGTGCTGACCCTGAGGGCAAGCTGTGTTGACATCCTCCCCGGCCTGAAGGCTGGAGATTCCTACCACGCT
>NZ_JANSIM010000135.1:0-2713 GCF_047502655.1 Synechococcus sp. R5-12
AGCCCGCCCTGTACTGCGAAGTAGTCAGGGTCGGGTAGTTTACAAGTGACTTTAGCCGCCCGCAGCAGTGGGATGGAGTTTTTGCTCACGGATGAAGCTCCCCTGCTCTCGGTGGGGGGAGTGTCCCGTTATTTGAAATCGCTGCTGGCCGGGGATCCCTACTTGGTCAGGCTGTGGGTGAGCGGGGAAGTCTCCAGTTGCCAGCGCAACCGCAATGGCCACCTGTTCTTGACCCTAGTCGATCCGGAAACCGGTGACGTTCTCAAGGGGGTGGTCTGGCAGGGCCAAACTTCCAGGCTCAGCTTCTGGCCGGAAGTGGGGCAACAGGTGCTTGCCCTTGGGCAACTTGGCATCTATAGCGGCGGCAGCCATTATCGCCTCGTCATCTGGCAATTGCTGCCTGCCGGGGAAGGGCTGTTGGCGTTGCGATTTCAACAGCTCAAGGCCCGCCTCAGTGCTGAGGGCTTGTTCGATAACCAACGACCTCTGCCTGTTCATCCCCAGTGCATTGCCGTCGTCAGTTCCCCCCACGCTGCCGGCTGGGGAGATATTCGGCGCACCCTCAACCAGCGCTACCCCGGGCTACGGGTGCTGTTCTCCCCAGCTCAAGTGCAAGGGGAGGCGGCCCCGGAATCAATTGTGCGGGCCATTCGCCGGGTGGAACAGGATGGGCGGGCGGAAGTGCTTCTTTTGGCGCGGGGCGGTGGAGCCAGCGAAGATTTGGCCTGTTTTAACGATGAGCGGGTGGTGCGAGCCATTGCCGAATGTCGGATCCCGGTGGTCACCGGGATTGGCCACCAGCGGGATGAAACCCTGGCTGACTACGCTGCCGACTACGCCGCCCATACCCCAACGGCAGCTGCCGAGCGGATCGTGCCGGATCTGGGGGAATTGCAGCGTCAGGGATCCCAGTTGCGCCAGAAGTTGATCGAACGCACTCGCCAAGCTTTGGAAAGGGCCCAGCAGCGTTTGCAGCAGGCCCAACACCACCTGGCTTACGTGCATCCAGAGCGGCTGTTGCAACAGGCTCAGGATCGCTTGACCCAACACCAACATCGCCTGCTCCAAGCCGTGCGCCATCGCTTCCAGCAACGCCAACAGCACCAACAGGCCCTGCAAGATCGCCTCCAAGCGCTCGATCCCGAAGCCATTCTGAAACGGGGCTATGCCTTGGTGCGAGATGAAGAGGGATCCCTGATCCGCACCCATCGCCTGCCTCCCCAAACCCGCCTGATGATACAACTGGCCTCGGGAAGCCTATGGGTACGAGTAGAGGAGAGCCATGAGCCGCCGCAAACGTGAGGAGCCGTGGCGCTATGAAGCAGCCATTGCCGAGGTGGAAACTTTGATTGCCCAGATTGAATCGGGGGAACTGGATCTGGCAGAAGTGGTGGAGCGCTTTCAACAGGCCGCCCGAACCCTGAAAACCTGCGCGGACTTTTTAGAGCAAAAGCGGCAGCAGGTGGAGATCATCATCGAGCAATTGGGCCAAGAGGAAGAAGACTCGCAGGCGTTCTAGGGATCCCACCTGATCATTCCCCCTGCACTGCTGTCGCCATTCTGCTTCACTATGGATGGTCGTTGGATGGTTGTCTTTATCCTTGCGCCCCCATGCCCGCAAAGATCCTCGATGGCAAAGCCTTAGCCGCCCGCTTGCAAGCGGAGATGGCCGCCCAAGTGCAAGCTTGGATACCCCAGGTGGGGCGGCCACCGGGATTGGCAGTGCTGCGGGTTGGAGAGGATCCCGCCAGTGCGGCTTATGTGCGCGGCAAAGAGCGGGCCTGTGAGCGGTTGGGCATTGCTTCTTTTGGCCGACATTTTTCCGCCCAAGACTCCCCTGCCCATTTGCTCGACACCATCGACCAACTCAATCAGGACGAGCGGGTGGATGGCATCCTCGTCCAACTGCCCCTGCCCCCCGGCTGGGATCCCATCCCCCCCCTTCTGGCCATCAATCCCGACAAAGATGTGGATGGACTCCATCCCCTCAACCTGGGCCGGCTGTTGCGCGGCGAGCCCGGCTTGCGCAGTTGTACCCCCTTGGGCGTGATGCGCCTGTTGCAAGCAGAAGGGATCCCGATTGCAGGCCGAAAGGCAGTGGTGGTCGGTCGCAGCATCTTGGTGGGCAAGCCCTTGAGCTTGATGTTGTTGGCCGCCGATGCGACGGTCACCCTAGCCCACTCCCGCACCCCCGACTTGGCAGAAGTGACCCGCGCCGCCGACATTGTGGTGATGGCCGTGGGCCGCCCCCGCCTATTGAGGGCAGACATGGTGAAACCCGGCGCGGTGGTCATCGACGTTGGCATCAACCGCATCGAGACCCCCACCGGAGCCGAGCAATTGGTGGGAGATGTGGACTATGAAGCGGTCAAAGAGTTGGCCGCTGCCATCACGCCCGTACCGGGAGGCGTAGGGCCGATGACGGTAACGATGCTGCTGGCCAACACCCTACAGAGCTATAAACTGCGCAGCCACTTGTGTAGCCATTTGTGTAGCCATTATTAAACAGGAATGAAACATTTCTGTTGCATTGTTCCCTAACTTCCCTCTCTCTCTGGGAGAAGAGCTGGGGTTGGTCGCGGCAGCGGCACAGAGCGCTTGGGGAGTGTCTCAATCTAGCTTGAAATGACTATGGTTTGGAGACTGTTCTCAAAATGTTCTGTTGCTTGGATCCTGATACATTTACGCTGAACACTGCTGAACATCACTGTTC
>NZ_JANSIM010000136.1:0-15925 GCF_047502655.1 Synechococcus sp. R5-12
AACAGTGATGTTCAGCAGTGTTCAGCGTAAATGTATCAGCAACAGGGATGCAGCCCGTTGATCTGACCACCCTGCGTGCTGTGCTCGCCGATCTAACCCAGGCTAAGACAGGTCGGGATCCAGTGTTGCCTGCCCGCGTGGAATGGATCCAACAGACCGATCTGTGGACGGTGATCATCGGTTTGCGCACCCTCACTGCCCGTCCCTGCCTGCTGTTGTGCTGGCACCCTCAGGCGGCCCGTCTCCACCTCTGTCAGCCACCTCCCAAAGAGCCGGACGGCTTTCAATTCAGCCAATTCCTTCAACGGCAACTGAAGGGTTTGGCTCTGACAGAGCTGGCTCTGCTGGACGATTGGGAACGGGTGGTTGACTTTCGCTTTGCCCCTCGGCCTGGGGATCCCCCTCATCGCCATCTCTACCTAGAGGTGATGGGCAAGTACAGCAACGCCATTTTGGTGGACGAGGCGGGCATGATTTTGGCCAGTGGTCATGGGGTGAGCGAGCGCCAATCGCGGATCCGTCCGGTACAACCGGGCCTGCCCTATGAAGCCCCCCCGGCCCTAACCGATCCGATCCCGCAGCGATCCGAGCCCTTCTCCTGCTGGCAAGAGCGCGTTGCCCTGATCCCCGGCCCCATCGGCCAACGGCTGTTGCGCTGTTATCGCGGCCTCAGTCGGCATTTGGTGGAAGCGATGTGCCATCAGGCTGGGATCCCGCCCCAAACCCCCAGCGATCACCTCTCTGCCCAGGATTGGCAGGCGCTGTTTGCCAGGTGGCAAGACTGGTTAACCCGTCTGGAAACCGGCCAGTTTGACCCGGCCCCAACTCCCCAGGGATACACCGTTCTCGGCTGGGCAAGCCCTCCCGTCAGCAGTGCCGTTCGCGTTGGTGGGACGGAGTCCCTGCAACAACCTTCTCGGCCCAACCTGCACCAACTTTTGGAAAGCTACTACCAGGCTCAGCTTAACCGCGAACAGTTTGAGCGAGAGCGCCACCGCCTGCTGCAAAGGGTATCCACCCTGCTGAAAAAGCTCTATCAGCGGCGAGAGCAATTTGAGGCAATGCTGGCCGACTCCACCCAAGCGGAAGCCTCCAAGCAGGCTGCCGACTTGTTGATGGCCCACCTCCACCTCTGGCGGCCAGGGCTGCACCACATCGAGCTGCCGGATTTTGCCAGCGGCCAGACGGTCAAGATCCCTCTCGACCCTGAGAAAAATGCTATTCTCAATGCCCAAGCCTACTACCGCAAGCACCGCAAACAAAAACGGGCCCAGGATGCCCTCCGACCTTTACAAGAGGCGCTCGGCCAAGAGATCCTCTACCTCGAGCAGGTGGAAGCGTCTCTACAGCAGCTGGAAACCTATCGGGATCCCCAAGACTTGACCACCCTCAAGGAAATTGAGACCGAGCTGATTGAACAGCGCTACTTGGAGAGTCCCACTCGCAACAGCGGGACAGAGTCTCTGCGGGCGAGCTCAAAACATGCCTCACCGGCAACCTTCAACCCCCACCGCTTTACCAGCCCCAGTGGCTTCTCCATTTGGGTGGGGCGCAACAACCTGCAAAATGATCAGCTCACCTTTCGCGTGGCTCAGGAACACGATTGGTGGTTTCATGCCCAAGAGATCCCCGGCAGTCATGTGCTGCTGCGCTTGCCCCCCGGCGCTGTGGCAGAAAGCGAAGATCTGCAGGCGGCTGCCGACTTGGCGGCCCATTTCAGCCGCGGTCGCCTCAGCGAACAGGTGCCGGTGGTCTATACCCGCCCGAAACTGGTGTTCAAACCCAAGGGATCCCCGCCCGGCATGGTCGTTTACAAGCAGGAGCAGGTGCTTTGGGGGCGGCCCAGCCGTGCTCAATTCCTCATTGCGTCAGCCCTCGTGAACACCGACGCGACCGGTGGCTTCGTTTCTGGCCCATGCCACGAGCAGGCTTGAGGGAATCTAGGGAAGAACCTTGAGGGAGTAAGGGGCGCTGCGGCCATAGCGGCTGGGGTCGTACATTTCTTCGGCCAAGGCAGGAGCCACCTGGAATTGGCCGGGGATCTCCGGACGGAAGAGATAGACAAACTCATGGCGACCCTGCTTGAGCTCGGTGCTGAAAAAGGCCACGCGGTCATCCCGATTCTCTTGGCGGGTCCAAAACCAGTCCCACCAGTAGTCTGGGGCCAAGCCGGTGAACTCTCGCGGATCCTGGGAGGTGATCTCGGCGCCGCTGGGCAGGGGATCCTCAATCACCACGTAGTGGCTGTCCCGCTCGGCTTCCACCGTCAACCGGGCCAGGAGGATTTCTCCGGCCCTTACTGTGTCGCCAGGGCGCAGCGGCTGCTCTCGGTAGCGGATCTCCCCGTTGGGTTGGAGCTGGGGCTGTAGGCGGAAGTAGCTGCGGCTCACTGCAAAGCCTTGGGCTTGAGAGGGCAGAGGGTTGGGGACGAAGGCTTCTCCCCTCAAGCTGTAGTAAAGGGGGCCAGGGCCGGACTTTTCCAGGCGCAGGCTGCTCAGGTTCCCCACTTCTGCGTCAGCCCAATCCAACCCATAGCGGGGATCCCCAGCGCCGGCCTGCCAGCGACCGAGAAGGGATCCGGTTGTCCCATCCAACACCCGCACCTCGCCGGGGCTGGGAAGCTGCTGCTGCTGGGCCTGGTAGTAGGCAGATAGGCCGAGGAGAGCATCGGCGGTGGCTTTGGTGGTGCGCCAGCGGTTGTTTTGCCGCTGCTGGAGAAGGGCCTCGGCAATCTGGGCAGCCCGGTCATCCTGCAAGCGAACGGCCAATTGCAAAAGCGGGCCGGCCACCTCCATGTCGTCGTAGGTGGAGCGCTCGTGGGTTGCCAAGGAAGAGGCAGCCGGGATAAACCAGCGCCCTTGGGGATCCTGTTGCCGCCGCTCCAGAACCTCATCCAGGGCTGCCTGGGCAAGATCCCTCTGGCCCAGTTGCAGGGCGGCCAGCCCTCGGTAGGCCAGGCCAAAGGTGGAAAGCTGGGCCGGCGGCGGCAGGTCGGCAGTTACCAAAGCGGGATCCCAGAGGGCCAGGCTGTAGGCGACAAAAGCCTGTAGATCGGGGGAGAGGGCTTGGGGCTGGGCCAGTTGAGCGGCCAGATAGTCCAAAGCCTGCCGCACCCGCCACTCTTTGAGGGCATAGCCGGCGGCTTGGGCAAGATGATATCCCTGCAGGATGTATCCGGTCAGATAGGGGTTGCTCCGGTCATGGGCCCACCAGCCCCAGCCCCCATCGTAGTTCTGGGATCCCTCCAGCCGCTGCAAGCCGGATCGAAGCACTCGAGGCAGCCGCTCCAGGGTTTGAGAGCGCAGGTTCAAGCCCAACTGCTCGCTGACTTGGGCGACGGCTAGGGCGGGCAAGAAGCGACTCAGGGTTTGCTCGGTGCAGCCGTAGGGGAACTTCACCAGGTAATCCAGCGGCCCCAGCAGGGTTGCTGCCGGGCTAGCGGCCAGTTCCAGATTTAGCTGCCGGGATCCCGGCACCCAGGTGGCGGGCCAATCCAGCGGCAACTCCAGACTGCCAGACTCCCCTTCACGCAAGCCAGACGGGGTTCCCAGTTGGCCCACTTGGGAGAAGCGATGCGCCGCCCCAAAGGGCTGGCTGGGGATCCGCAGTTGCAACGCATCTTTCAGCCCATTCCCTTCCGCCCAGACCCGCAGAGAGGTATCTCCGGCCCCCAGAACCTGGAGAGGCCATTCCACCCGCTCCGCTCCTTGGGCCGGCACGGTGAGGCGTTGTCGTTCCGGGCCTTGCAATTTCAAGATCCCACCGGCAGGAACAGGAACTTCCAGCCGCACCTCCACCGCTTGGGCTTGACCCGTGCGGTTTTGCACAATGGCCGCCAAGGTGAGCTGATCCTCCACCCGGAAAAAGCGGGGAGCGGCCAAGCGCACCAACAGGTCTTTGCTGACTGAGACCGTGGCAAGAGCGGATCCCACCTGGGTGTCGGCAGTGGCGGCGCGGGCGGTCAAGCGCCAGGTGGTCAGGTTGTCGGGCCAGCGCACCTGCACCTGAGCCAGGCCATCGGCATTGGTGACCAGATCCGGAAACCAGGCGGCGGTATCGCGAAAGTCTTCCCGCACTTGGCCGGCCAGCTTGTCAGCACCGCCGGGATATTGCTGAGGGAAAGAGGTAGTGGTGGTAACTTGGTTGTACTGGCGCCCATAGAAGAAGCGGCGAATATCCGGGGTGAAGTCGGGTCGCAATAGGTAGAGGGCATTGTCTACAATCCCTAGGCCCACCTCGGCGCTCACCGGCTGCCCTTGGGCGTCGCGGGTGCGGATTTGGATTTGGGCGGTCTCGCCCGGTCGATAGGTGGGTTTATCGGTTTGCAGCTCCACCTGCAAAAAGCGATCCAAGGGGGAGACCCGCAGCAGGGCCTCGCTTCGGTACAGCCGCCGCTCTGGGCCGATGGCAGTGGCAGTGACGTAGAGATTGGGACGATAGTCGCCGCGGATGGGCAGCCGCAGCGTGGCCGTATGCCCCTGGAGACGCAGCACCTGCACCTGGTGCAGCCGGGATCCCTCAATGCCCACCAGCACCGCCACATCCGGCAGCGGCGAGACTATCAGGATCTGGGCCTCCTCCCCCACCTGGTAGATCTGCCGATCCGCCACCACCTCCAGGCTGGGCAGGGATCCCCAACTTTGCAGGGGGCTGCCCGGCTCCACCACCCAGAGATAGTCCACCTCCTGCACCCGTTCGCGCCAGCGGTGCGGAGCACTTTGACGGCGGGGATCCCATGCCGTCAACCGCACCCGGTAGTCTCCCGGCTCCAGGTCGGCGGGCAAGCTGAGGGTGAGGCTGCCCTCCCCGTTGACAATCTGAAAAGGTTGCCGCAGCAGGGTACCTTGCCGTTGGTAGGTGCTGCTCTTGGGATCCCAGCGCCAGCGCTCCAGGCTCAGCTCTCCGGTGGCGCTGACGGGGCGGCCATCGTAATCGCGGGCTTGCAGCCGGTAGGTGAGGGTATCCCCCGGAGCGGGCAGGTGGCGGTCGGCCTCGGCAAAGAGGGCAAATTCGCCAGCTGTTACCCAGGCCCGCGCCGTTCCGGTCACGGTGCGACGGCTGATATCGGTCACCTCCACCTCGATGCGCAGTTGCTGCACCTCTTGGGGGCCCCAGTAGCTGTCTTCTTCCCAGTTGAGATCCTGCAGCAGGCGATCCAGGCGAAACTCCGCCCGCCCTTGGGCATCCGTCACCCCTTCCCCTTCCGCCACCAACTGGCCGTAGCCGCCGTAGTAGCCCTGCTCCTCTCCCAGGTCGTCGGCGAAATAGTCTTCCTCGGCAGAACGGGGCAACAGCCCATAGCGCAGGCTCCAGTCGGGGCTGCTGTAAACTCGGTAGCGGAGCTGGGCAGCGGCCACCGGCGCGCCGAAAAGATACTCGGCCTCCACCTGCACCTTCAGGGATCCCCCCCGCACCAGCCAAGGTCGGTCGGGCACCACCGCCACCTCAAACTCCGGCTTGCGGTAGGCTTCCACCTGAAAAGAGGTGTATTCGCCGCTGGATCCCTGCGGCCCTGACACCTGCCACTTCAGGCCGTAGCTGCCCAGGGACGCTTCTTCTGGCAGTTGAAACTCCCCATGGACACTGCCAAAAGCATTGGTGGCCAGGGTTTGTTCGCTCAACACATCCCCGTTGGGGGCCGTAAGGGTCAGTTGCACTGCTTGTCCTGGGGGGGGCGGCGTGAGGCGGGTTTGCTCTCGCACCAGGGCGCGGAAATAGACGGTTTGGCCAGGACGGTAGAGGGGACGATCCGTGTAGGCGTAGATCCGGTGGGGCTGGTTCCAGCCATAGGTGTAGCTGCGGGACAAAGCCTGCAGGGTGTTGTCGGCACTGCGGCCATAGACCACCAGGGAAGAACCCTCTCTCGCCGGCAGGCCAAAGCGGGCCAGCCCCTCTGCATCGGTGGTGGCCGTCAGGGGATCCCCCCACTCCCCGAAAACTTGGATCTGGATCCCGGCCAGGGGACGCAGCTCCCGCAGGTGCACCGCCTGCACCACCAACTGGCTGGCATCCTTCTTCTGGATGAGGCCGAGATCGCTCACCAAAAACCAATGGTCGAAACGGGGCAAGGGTGCAGCCGCATTCAGCGGCTCCCGGCCCTCCGCCTCCACCCAGTAGGCCCCCGGCGGCAGGATCCCCAGCTCCAAGGTTTGGGCTGTCCACCCCTCTCCCGCTCGTCGTGGCACCGGCTGCTGCCAACTGCGCACAAGCTCCCGCCGCAGGGTGGGATACAGAGCCGGATCCAGGGAGCCATAGTCAGCATCCGCCAAATCCCGCAAGAGAGGGGATCCCTGCAGCTCTGTCAGGGAAAAGCGATAGAGGCTAAGCTGCACCGAGCCCAGGCTGGTGGCCCGCCACTGCAGCCGCGCCGGTTCTGCGGTCGTAAACACCTGGCTGGTGCTGTAGAGATAGAGACCGGGGGGGACAAGCTGAGGGCGCAAGGTGGGGATCCGAACCGTTGCCCCCTCCCGCACCAGAACGGATCCCTGGCTGCCCACCGTTTCCAGGCCGGATCCCTGCACCGTCACCTGGTATTCCCCAACAGGCAATCGATCCAAGCGATATTCGCCATCTGCGGTCAAGCTGGAGCTGCGAGTGGCCGGGCCGGCGGCGATCACCCGGACGCTCTCCAGAGCTACCCCTGCCGGCAGCTCCACCCGTCCCGCCAGGGATCCCGTCGGCTGTTCGGAAAGCAAAACTGCCAGCCCCACCCCCAAAAACACCACCAGGGCCGCTAACCATCGCCTCAGCATGGGATCCCTTTCCTCCGTTGCTCCTACCCTGTGCCCTGGCCGCCCTGGGGGTTCAAGGGTCAGCCCAATCCACTACTTCACCAGCTCGAAGACGTTGAACATGGGCAGGTACATGGCCACGATAATGCAGCCCACCATACCGCCCAGGATCACGATCATCAACGGCTCCAGCAGGCTGGTGAGGGCGCGTACCGCCTCCTCCACCTCCAGCTCGTAGAAATCCGCCGTCTTCATCAGCATCGCGTCCAGCTCCCCCGTCTCTTCCCCCACGCTGATCATCTGAATGGCCATCAGGGGAAACACCTTGGCCTTAGCTAGGGCAGGGGCAATCTGCCCCCCCTCCGAGATGGATTGGCGGGCGGCGTCAATGGCGTTGGCCACCACCTGGTTGCCGGAGGTGTCGCGCACAATTTCCAAGGAAGTCAGCACCGGCACCCCGGAGCGGGTGAGAGCGCCAAAGGTGCGGCAGAAGCGAGCCACCGCCGACTTCTGGATCAGATCCCCGAAGGTAGGGAGCTTGAGGGCCAGCGCGTCGATGGTCTCCTTGCCGGCAGGGGTGCGGTAAAAGCGCCGGAAAGCAAAATAGACGGCCCCTAGAAAGCCCACCAGCCCCAAGCTGTACTGGGGCGTGCGCAGGAACTTGCTGATGTTGATAAAAAACTGGGTGAAGGCAGGCAGCTCCCCTCCCAAGTCGTTGTAGATGCTCTCAAACGTGGGCAAGATGAACAGCACCATCCCTAAAAAAATAAGGATTGCCAAAATTGTCACCACCACCGGATAGGTCATGGCTGATTTAATCTGCTTCTGCAGGCGATCCATGTCTTCCAGCAGCTTGGCCAGACGGTTGAGCACTTCATCCAGAACCCCCCCCACTTCTCCTGCCTGCACCATGCTGCAGTAAAGGCCATCAAAGGCATCCGGGAAAGGGCGAATGGAGTCAGAAAGGTTTTTCCCGGCTTCCACGTCTGAGCGAATGGCCCTCAGGTATTTTTTGAGCTTGGGGTTGCCGGTTTGCTCCTCCATGATGGTAAGAGAGCGCACCATCGACACGCCGGCGTTGATCAGGGCAGCGAACTGCCGGGAAAACACCGCCTTGTCGCGAATGTCGATGGATCCCAGCATCGACAAATCGAAAGACGTCTCCAAGGAGAAAAAGGGCTTTTCTTCCTGAATGTCCTCCTGTTTGGCAAAAATCCCGTCTCGGCGCAGCCGTGCACGAACTTCGGTCAAGCTGTTGGCCACCACCGTCAGGCGTACCGGCTGACCGGCCTTTAACCCCCGAACCTTGTAGCGCGGCATGGCTGTACCCCCGGCTAGATCGCTCTAAATAACGAAATGGCTTTAAATGTTTCGCAGGTGCAAAAGAGAAGTCAGCCCAAACCTTGGGCAGATCAACAATCTCTCAGCTAGAGCTTAGCCACAAATCAAGTCAGCGGCTAGAGATCGGTAATGAACCCTCACCCCGGGATCCCAGCACTGCCTGGTGGCAACGAGGTTTAGCGACGGGTGGCAACTGCTGGTGGCCGCTGTTGCTGGGCAGCCGCGGCTGGCGAGGGCCCGGTAACGTTGCCCAAAAGCCGTTGCAACTCCTCGGGGCGAGAGGTCTTAGACATGGCCGTATCGAAGTCAATCTTGCCCTGTAGGTAAAGGTTAGCCAGATCTTGCTCCAGCGTTTTCATGCCCTGCTTGCCCCCCGTCTGGATAGCCGAGTAGATCTGGGCCGTTTTGCCCTCCCGAATCAGGTTGGCAATGGCCGGCGTTACCACCATGATTTCCTGCACCAGCACCCGTCCAGGCTCTCCTGGCTTGGGATTGAGGCGGCGGGCCAGAGTTTGGGAGAAGACGGCCTTGAGGGAGTTGGAGAGCTGCACGCGAATCTGCTGCTGCTGCTCGGGCGGAAACACATCCACCAAGCGATCCACCGTCTGGGCGGCAGAACTGGTGTGTACCGTGGCAAAGCAGAGGTGGCCCGTCTCGGCGGCGGTAATGGCCAACTGGATGGTCTCCAGATCCCGCATCTCCCCGATCAGGATCACATCCGGATCCTCCCGCATCGCTGCCCGCAGGGCATTGGCAAAACTCTTGGTGTCTTCCCCCAGTTGCCGCTGGTGGATGATGCTGCGAATGGGGGTGTAGATATACTCAATGGGATCCTCGATGGTGAGGATGTGCTCGGCCCGTTCGCGGTTGATCATGTCGATCATGGAAGCCAGCGTAGTCGATTTGCCAGATCCCGTTGGGCCGGTTACCAGCACCAAGCCCCGCGGCAGGCGAGCTGCTTCCTTACACACATCCGGCAGGCCCAGCTTGTCGATGTTGGGGATCTCAGAAGCCAGGGCCCGCATGGCGCAAGCATAGGTGCCGCGATCGCGGTAGACGTTCACGCGGAAGCGCCCGATCCCCCGCACCCCATAGGAGCAGTCCAATTCCCAGTTTTGCTCCAGCTGCTTGCGCTGGTTGTTGTTCAGCATGCTGAAGATCAACCGCTGCACCTCCTCTGCCGAGAGAGGCTCATGCTCTGTCGGCTCAAGGTGACCATTGATGCGGAAGTAGGGGGGCAAACCCGCCGAGATATGAATGTCGGAACCGCCCTTTTGGACGATTGCTTCCATGAGGTCTTCGATCATCAGTTGGGGCATAGGGTTGGGTTCTCCAAAGGCGAGTAGAACTGTCTATCAAAAGAGCCGCCGGCCAAAGCCATGTGAGAAAGGCAACTGTATAGGACTGTTATAGTCGGCACCCCAACATCGTCAAGTGCCAAGCCGACTTCCTAAAACTTCGGGGTCAGGCAATAGGGGCAGTCCATCCAGTCCACATGCAAGGCCGCGCCACAGTTGCGGCAGGTGCTGAGAGCCTTGGCACGGGCCTTCAGCTCGCTTTCCAGACCCTTGTCGGTGAGGGTCACCCGATCCACCTCCTCCAGCGTGGTGAGGCCCTGCTTCACCAGCATCAAACTGTAGGCCAGCAGGGTTTTCATGCCACTTTCCACCGCCGCTTCTTTGATCACCTCCGTGGGGGCCTCTTTGTTGATCAAGTCCGCAAGGCGGTCGTTCATGCGCATGAACTCGTACACCCCTACCCGACCTTTGTAGCCCACGCCCCCACACTTCTCGCAGATGGGCTTGCCGGTGGCCTTGCGCTGCTCCACTTCTTTGGGGGAGAGCTTGTTGGCTTTGTAAAAGGTGAGCTGCTCGCCGTCGCCACTGAGGGTAAGGCCATAGCGGGCCAGCTCTTCCGGCGTGGGGTGGTAGGGGATCCGACATTCGGTACACACCCGGCGCATCAAGCGCTGGGCCAACACCCCCAGCAACGAGCTGGAGATCATAAATGGCTCGATCCCCATCTCCGTCAGACGGGCAATGGCACCGGGGGCATCGTTGGTGTGCAGCGTGGTCAACACCAAGTGGCCCGTGAGGGAGGCTTCGATGGCGGTTTTGGCCGTCTCGTGGTCGCGGGTTTCCCCCACCAGGATGACATCCGGGTCTTGCCGCAGGAAGGCCCGCAGGATCATGGCAAAGTCCATGCCCTTTTCTCGGATCACCTGCACCTGAGTGATCCCCGGCAGCGAGTATTCAATGGGATCCTCGGCGGTGCTGATGTTGATGCCCGGGTCGTTCACCTCCGCCAGGGCCGAGTAGAGGGTGGTGGTTTTCCCGGATCCCGTTGGCCCAGTTACCAGAATTAGGCCAAAGGGTCGCTTGACAATCTCCTTGAAGCTTTCCAAGGTCTCTGGGTCGGTGATCAGCTTGTCCAGCCCCAGTTGGGTGGCGGAGTTGTCCAGAACCCGCAGCACGATCTTTTCCCCATAGCGGGAGGGCAGGGTGCTGACCCGGAAGTCCACCTTGCGCCCCTTGAAGACCCGCCGGATCCGCCCATCCTGGGGCATGCGCCGCTCGGCAATATTCAGGTTGGAGATGATTTTAAAGCGGGCAGTGAGGGCGGGGACGATCTTCTTGGGAAAGTTTTCAAAAGCCTGCCGCAACACCCCATCTTTGCGGAAGCGGATGCGCAGGTATTCTTCTTGTGGCTCGATGTGGATGTCGGACGCCCCATCCTGCAGGGCCTTGACCAGGATCTGGTTGGACAGTTTAATAATCGGGGCATCATCTGCCGATTTGACCTGCTGCTCCAGGGATCCCTCGCCGGCCTCATCGGCAGCCACATCCTCAATAGCATCCAGATCGATTTCGGCAGTGTTGACCACCACCTCTTCTTCCTGTTGGGCAGCAGCCGCCTGTTGGGCAGCAGCCGCGTCGTTGATCCCCTTGATGGCCAGCAGCTCCGCCTGCGCATCCATGTAGCGGTTGATCAGGGTCTCGAAATCCCGCTGGGTGAAGACCCGCCGCTGCAGCTTCAGCCCCTGGATGCGGAAGCGCCGTTGAATGTCGTCCAGTGCCTGCAGGTTGTCTGGCTTGACCATCGCCACCGTCACCTGATTGTCTCGACGGCGAATGGGCAAGAATTTGTAGCGGTTGCAGATGTCGAGGGGCAAGATCGAGTCGATCAGCCCAATCATCTCGGAGATCTCCACCGGCTCCAGGTCGATGTCGAGGGAGGGGATCCCGTAGATGATTTTCAGTTCAAAGAGCTGCTGCCGTTTGTAAGCCCGCTCCAGGTCAGGGGTGATCTCTTTGCCCACGATATCCTTGACCACCAGAGCCAGGGCCTTGCTGTTGCCCTCTCGATCCGCTTTGAGGGCGTTTTGGATGTCCTGGATCTGCTTATCGTCGGCAAAGCCCAGCTCCTTTAACTTGCGGCCAAAGGGGGTAATGCTGACGTTGGCGATGGCCAGAGCTTTGCTGGCAGCGCCGGCGCGGCGCGAGGTAAAGGGAGGGGAAGGAAGATCGCTCATGCTGGCGGGTCACCCACAATGCCTCTATTTCACTGCACTTGGCTGCTAAGGGTCAACGGTAAAGATACATAAGTCTGGACTTCCCAGAGGCCGCCAACCCTGGGCTTACTATGCCCCAACTCGGCTCAAATCTCGCATTCACATCCATCTCCTCCCCTAAGCCTCGCAGACCAACGCTTGCGACCGCTGGGTCAAGTAAAGATTTTCGCTGTAATCGACAGGGCAGTCGATGAGGGTGGGCACCGGCTGCTCGAGGGCCTGCTTCAGGATGGGGATCAGCTCGGCAGCCTTTTCGACGCGGTAGCCCTTGAGGCCCATGCTCTCCGCCAGCTTGACGAAGTCTGGATTGCCGAACTTGACGAAAGCAGCCTCGTTGTATTGATTGTGTTGCTTCCACTCGATCAGCCCATAGCCGCCATCGTTGAAGATGAGAGTTACAAAGGGAGTGCCCACCCTGAGGGCAGTTTCCAGCTCTTGGCAGTTCATCATGAACCCTCCATCTCCGGTTACGGCCACGATGCGCCGGTCGGGATGCACCAATTTGGCGGCCAAGGCCCCCGGAATGGCGATGCCCATGGCGGCAAAGCCGTTGGAGATGAGACAGGTGTTGGGTTTGTCACAGTGGTAGAGGCGGGCCATCCACATTTTGTGGGCACCGACATCGGAGATGACGATGTCTTCGGGTTCCAGGACTTGGCGCAGGTCGTAGATCAGCTTTTGGGGTTTGATCGGGTAGCTCTGATCGTGGGCATAGCAGGTGTACTCGCGGACGATGTTCTGCCGCAGGCTGAGGCCATAGGGATCCGGCTTGCCCGTGCGATCGCAGCGGCGCAGGATCTCCATCAGGGAGTCGGAAATGTCTCCCACCACCTCCACTTGCGGGATGTAGCTGCTGTCGATTTCTGCGGGCAGGGCAGCGATGTGAACGATGGGGATGGTGCCGTCGGGGTTCCATTTCTTGGGAGAGTACTCGATGAGGTCGTAGCCGACGGCGATCAACAGATCGGTTCGGTCGAAACCACAACTGACCAGATCCCGCTGTTGCAGGCCAACGGCCCACAAGGACAAGGGGTGGGTGTAGGGGATCACCCCTTTGCCCATGAAGGTGTTGACCACGGGGATGTTCAAGCGGGTGGCAAATTCCGTGAGGGCGCTGCTGGCTTGGGCGCGAATGGCCCCATTGCCGGCCAAAATCAAGGGGTTGCGGGCGCGGGAGATCAGGGAGGCCGCTTCGTTCAGGCTTTGATAGGAAGCGTAGGTTTTGTCCAGGCGATCTCTCCTCAAGGGAGTGCCGCTGGCTTCCATGGCGGCAATGTTTTCCGGCAAGTCGATGTGGACGGCCCCGGGCTTCTCGGTTTGGGCCAATTTGAAAGCCTTGCGCACGATCTCCGGGGTGATGCTGGGGCGCACGATCTGGGCATTCCACTTGGTGACGGGGGCAAACATGGCCACCAAATCCAGGTATTGATGGGATTCGATGTGCATGCGGTCGGTGCCGACTTGGCCGGTGATGGCCACTAGGGGTGCTCCATCCAGGTTGGCATCGGCAACTCCGGTCATCAGGTTGGTGGCGCCCGGCCCCAAGGTGGAGAGACACACCCCCGCTCTGCCCGTCAGCCGGCCATAGACATCGGCCATGAAGGCGGCCCCCTGTTCGTGGCGGGTGGTGATAAAGCGAATTGAGGAGCGGCGCAGGGCTTGCAGGACTTCCAGGTTTTCTTCGCCAGGAACGCCGAAGATGTACTGCACCCCCTCATTTTCCAGGCAGCGAACCAGCAGTTCGGCGGTATTCATGGTGGCAAGGGTATGGAGAACGGTGGATCTGGATCCCACCATAGACGGCGGACGGGGCAAGGGATAACTTGTTTTCTGGGCTTGGGGACGGGGGCAGGCTGGGCTGGGAACCAAGCTAAGCTCAAAGGGGCGGCCCAGGCCCAATTGCTCCTCCAAGCTTCCTCTTCTGGAGATGCCCATGCGGCTCTACGTCGAACCTTTCACCGTTCACAAGCGCTACGCCTTGACCATCAGCCGAGGTACCCACAGCGATACAACCTTGGCTTGGGTGCGAATTGAGGAGGAGGGAGTTGAAGGGTGGGGAGAGGCTTGCCCTTTTTCGGTGAGCGACGACTACCACCAGTCTCTGGACGACATCCTGATGGGCTTGGACGTGGCCAAAGGGATCCTGCGCCGCCATTCCCCCTGGGAGCGACAGCCAATCGAGGCAGAACTGCTGCGGGCCGGGATCCCTTCGGCAGCGCGGGCAGCGGTGGATATGGCCCTGCACGATTGGATGGGCAAACGGCTGGGGAGGCCCCTGTGGCAGTTGTGGGGGCTGGATCGCTCCCGCATTCCGCCCACGACGATGACGATCGGCATCTCCACCCCGCAGGCGGCCCGCCAGCGCGCCTTGGCCTGGATGGAACAGACCCAAGCGCGGGCCTTTAAGATCAAGCTGGGCAGCGGCTCAGGACTGATGGCGGATCAGAACATGCTGATTGCCGTGCAGGAGGTGATCCCGCTGGGATCCCTGATTACAGTGGATGCCAACGGCGCTTGGACGGTGGAGCAAACCCTGAGCATGAGCAACTGGCTGGCGGGGCAAGGGGTGAGCTACCTGGAGCAGCCTTTGGAGAGGGGGCAGGAAGCGAAGCTGATCACCCTCTGGCACGAGTCGAAGCTGCCCATTTTTGTGGATGAGAGCTGTATGGACAGCCGCGATATCCCCCCTCTGGTGGATCGCGTCCACGGGATCAACATTAAGCTGATGAAGTGCGGAGGCCTCAGCGAAGCCTGGCGCATGATCCACACCGCCAAAGCCCACGGCCTACAGGTGATGTTGGGCTGCTACAGCAACACAGCTCTGGGGAATACGGCGGCGGCCCACTTGGCTCCCCTGGTGGATTACCTGGACTTGGATAGCCACCTCAACCTCATCGACGATCCCTTTGCCGGGGCCATCCTGCAGGACGGCTGCCTGCTCCCCACCGACCGACCGGGTTTAGGGGTAGAGCTGCGGGAGGAATAATGGGAAGGCCGGAATCCCTGTCCAGCGAAAGTCGCGTGGCCATCCTGCTCCACGGGGGATTGCTGGGGGAGCATGGGAAAACGGGGCTGGGGCTGCTGCGCTACGGCTCCTTCCCGGTGGTGGCGGTGATCGACCGGGAGCAGGCGGGGGGATCCCTGGCCCATCTGACCGGAATTGCCAAAGACATTCCCATCGTGGCCTCGGTGGAGGAGGCGCTGGCCCACCGGCCTGAAGTTCTGGTGATTGGGATCGCCCCTTCAGGGGGGCAGTTGCCGCCAGCCTGGCGGGAGGAGTTGGGCCTGGCCCTGCGAGCTGGCCTGTCTCTGGTGAATGGGCTGCACACGCCTTTGGCCGAGGATCCCCAGTTTCGGCAGTGGTTGCAGCCGGGGGCCTGGATCTGGGATATTCGCCGCGAGCCCCCCAACCTGTCGGTGGGGAAAGCCCTGGCCCGCACCCTGCCCTGTAAACGGGTGTTGACGGTGGGCACCGACATGAGCGTGGGCAAAATGTCCACCAGCTTGGAGCTGCACCGGGCCAGCCTGAGACGGGGCCTGCGCTCCCGCTTTTTGGCCACCGGGCAAACTGGGATTCTGATCGGCAGCGAGGGGATCCCTTTGGATGCGGTGCGGGTGGACTATGCCAGTGGGGCGGTGGAGCAACTGATCTTACGCTATGGCTCTGACCACGACATTCTGCACCTGGAAGGCCAGGGATCCCTGCTCAACCCCGCCTCTACGGCCACCTTGCCTCTGTTGCGTGGATCCCAGCCCACCCACCTTATCCTGGTACACCGCGCCGGCCAGACCCACATCAAGGGGATAGACTACGTGCCCATCCCGCCCTTACCCAAGGTGATTGAGCTGTATGAACAGGTGGCGGCAGCTGCCGGGGCTTTTGCCCCCGCGCCCGTGGTGGGGATTGCCCTCAATACCTTCGGCTGGGAGGAAGAAGCGGCCCTGGAGCAGATCCGCCGGGTGGAGGCTGAGACCGGACGGCCCTGTACAGATGTGGTGCGCTTTGGGGCAGATCCCTTGTTGGAGGCAATTCTGGCGGCAGGATAACTCAGTTTGCAGACAGCGGATCCACTCCCATTGTCCATCTGGGAAAAACTCATCATCTTCAACAGGTGAGCGATTCAGATGGTTCCCGGTGCCGTTGTCTTCTCTGAGATGCGATCTCCTCAGCCAGGTATTCTCGATCCAAGTCGCTCCCATTGGCCGGGGGCCAGGAACTGGGCTTGCTCCGTGTTCAGAGAAGAGCATGACTCTAGTCAATAATAAGCTCAACTATACTGAA
>NZ_JANSIM010000137.1:0-11205 GCF_047502655.1 Synechococcus sp. R5-12
TTCCCTGCCCTGAAGGACGGGGCTTGCCGCGCCTTTTGGTCAACCACTGATAGGCTACTTGCCTGAATAAAGCTGGGATCGGCAGCGCAGCCTCAATGCTAGCCTAGTAAGGCTGTGTTTTTGTGCGAAGCCATGCCTGTTCCTAAGAAGAAAACTTCTAAAGCCCGCAGTCGCAGGCGCTACGCCGTCTGGCTGGGCAAAGCTAAGCTCCAGGCCCAGCGAGCCATGACCATTGGGCGCGCCATTCTCAGCGGTCGCAACACCGGTTTCTACTATCCCAAAGCTAAGTCTGAAGAGGATGAGGAAGAATAGAGGCTTGCTGCAGGGATCCTGGTGTCTGCGCGAGTGATTACACTGGACTAGAGCTGTGCTCCCCTGAAAGCGGTTTTGCTGCCCCTGTAGTCTTGCTCCTCCATAGGTTGCATGCGCTCCTTGACTTCCCTCACCTACTACCAACGGCTGGGTCTGTCTCCAGGGGCATCTCCTGAGGCCATCCGGCGGGCCTACCGGCAATTGAGCAAGCGCTACCATCCCGATACTTCTCCCCTGGCTCCGGAAGTGGCCATTCGCTGCTTCCAAGAGTTGCAGGAGGCCTACCTTGTCCTTAGCAACCCGGCGAAACGGGCCATCTACGATGCCAGCTTACGGGCGGTGACCGCCAACACGGGATCTCTGGGCATGCCGGGATCCCTTGGTGCCGATTCTCTAGAGCTGCGTATGGAAACCCGCCCACTTTCGGCTGGCGAGCTGTGTGCCCTGCTGCTGATGGGATCCACCCTAGTCGTGTGTTTGCTACTGGCAGGTGTCCTCGCCTGGCTGCGAGAGAGTGGGGCAAGCTGATTCTGCGAGCATTTCCTGCCCTCTTCGGTAGGACATTGGGATCGAGTTTTCGGATTCTGGATCAGGAGTGCTTGAATGAACATAGCCCGTTGACTCTAGGGTTTGATTGCTTTTCTTGAATCTCGCCATGCCTTTGCCTCCTGCAACCACGCCCCTGTACAATCACCCGCTCCACACCATCGAACGCTGGCTGGAGGATCAGGGCTGCACCCGCGATCCGCAGGATGTGGAGCAGTGGTTTTGCGAACGGCCTGGCTGGAAAGCCATTTTGCGCCTGGAAGAAACCAGCATTTGGGTGCGATACACCTACCCAGACGGCAACACGAAAACTTTATCTTTTCCCTATTCCCTCAGCCGGCAAGACGTAGAACAGGCCATTTTTGAGAGTTAGCCGAGCCATGCGCGTTCTCCAGTTGCCTGCCCTGCGCGATAACTACATCTACCTGCTCCACAATCCCGACACTGCAACAGCAGCCGTGGTGGATCCGGCAGTGGCTGAGCCCGTGTTGGAAAAGCTGGCCGAGCTGGGGGCGGAGTTGGTGGCCATTTTCAACACCCACCACCACCACGACCACGTGGGGGGCAACCGACAGCTTTTGGAGCGCTATCCCCGTGCCAGAGTCTATGGCAGCCAGGTGGATCGGGGGCGGATCCCTGGCCAGACGGTGGAGCTCAAGGCAGGGGAAACAGTGGAGTTTGCGGGTCGGCTAGCAAAGGTGCTGTTTGTGCCCGGCCATACCCGCGGCCATATTGCCTACTACTTTTCCGAGAGTGGGGATCTCTTCTGTGGCGATACCCTGTTTGCCGGGGGATGCGGGCGGCTGTTTGAAGGCACGCCGGAGCAGATGGTGGGATCCCTGGATCAACTGCGGCAGTTGCCGGAAGCCACACGGGTGTGGTGTGCCCACGAATACACCTTGAACAATCTCAGGTTTGCCCTGACAGTGGATGGAGACAACCCCGACCTGCAGGCGCGTTATCAGCAGGTGGCTGCCCTGCGCCAATCGGGATCCCCAACAGTACCCAGCACTATGGGCGAGGAACGCCGCACCAATCCCTTCTTGCGTTGGGATCAGCCGGCTTTGCAGGCAGCCACCGGAGCTCAGGATCCGGTGCGGGTTTTTGCCCGGCTGCGCGGTATGAAGGATCAGTTCTGAAAATCGGGTTCTGACAAAAGCTCCTGGAGGTGGCCCAAAACCTGAGGGGATGGTGCTCCTCACCACTAGCACAAACGAAACCCCCGAAGAGCTGCACCGTAATCTGGTGCAGGGGCTTTTCATCAGCCCACCTCGGCCTGCCTCCTGGACACTAGAGCCAGCAGGATAGCCGCCCCCAGCCCTTGAGTGACTACCGAAAAGAGCACTAAGCCAGTCAGGGAGAAATCGTAAAGCACCCCCATCAGGGCGCTGCCCACAAACCAAGCCAATCCATAGACACTGGTAAACAGGCCAAAGGCAAAGCCCCTCGTCTCGGGAGCTACCATACCGGCCACCGCCGCCTTCATGATGGATTCTTGGGCCCCCAAGCCAATGCCCCAGAGCACCATGCCCAGCACCGTCAGAGCATAGGTACCGGAAAAGGCCAGCGGCGCAAATCCAGCCGATACCGCCACCGCTCCCAGCAAGCTCCACAGCCCCACGCGGTCGAACAGCCAGCCACAGCCCAGGGCTGCTAGGGCATCCACCCCCATGGCCAGGGCATAGAGCAAAGGGATCCCTGCCCCATCGCTCCCTGACTGTTGTTGCAGATGCAGGGCAATGAGGGGAAAATCCGCAAACCCCATAGCCACACAGGCTGCTGCCAAAAGATACAGCCAGAAAACTTTGGGCAAGCCTTTTGCTGGAGTCATCTCCGGCTCCGGCTCAAAGTCGCGCGGACTGGGATACAGCCATTGCGCTAGCCCCAAAGCCGCCAGCCCCACCGCTGCCGGGATCCCCAAGGCCAAAAACCCACCCCGGAAGCCATAGCCGACTTTCAGAACTGCCGCCACCAACAGCGGCCCCCCCACCGCCCCAATCTGATCTAGGGTCTCGTGCAGGCCAAACCCCAAGCCCCGACCCACCTGCAAGGCTGCATGGGAGAGCAACACGTCCCGCGGCGGGGTGCGGATCCCTTTGCCCGTCCGCTCGGCCAGCAACAGCAAAGCAGCCCAAGGCCAACTGCCCGCCCAGGCCAAAGCCGGGATCACCGCCGTGTTGATGACATAGCCCAAGGTGGTGAGCCGCCAGTGACCCCGACTGCGGTGCGCGGGATCCCTGCCCAGCCGGTCGCTCCAATACCCCACTCCCAAGCGCAAGCCATAGGCCAGCAGCTCTCCCCCGCCTGCCACCAAGCCCACCACTGTGCCGCTGGCTCCTAGGGATCCCAAAAAAGCTCCAGAAATGCTGCGGGCTCCTTCGTAGGTGGCATCGGCACACAAGCTGACGATCCCCAGAAGGAGGATAAAGCGCCAGGCAGAAGGGATCATGTCCGGCTCCATAGATTCAGTACAAGCATCAACAGCAGCAGCTCGTTACGTCCATGGCTAGAATCCATAGATAAAAGAGTAAGGGCAAAGAGAGCTTCAGAAGAGTCTTCATCTAGCCGGGAGCAACTGCCGGCCCAGGAGAACCTAGAGCTGAGCAGGTCTTGTTCTCCTTTGTTTGCCTCGAACAGAATCGAGCTTCCCCTGTCCTTCTGGTAAGAGGAGAGAAGCAATGGCCGCTAAAAGAGTGCTTTTTAAGCTAGCCTGTTTTCTCTTGGGTATCTGTCCGATTTCAATAGCTATTGCTCAGCAGGCATTCTTAAACGCTGAGTATCTCATATTTGCTTTACCCGAAAATATTGAGCGAGTTCGTTTTCAAAATGGCCAGTATCAGAGAGGCTCTAGCCCTCTCGAAGAAGGGTTCCTAAGAGTAAGCCTCGAAAAGCTAGCGCCTGCCGATCTTAACAACGATGGGCTTCAGGATGTAGTGGCGATTGCATTAAGTAATACAGGAGGGAATGCTTTCTGGACAACCTTATCTGGGCTGTTGGGCGGCAGCAAAAAACCTACGCCCCTGGAGCCTGTGTACCTCGGCGATGGGGTTGTAGTTAACAATGTTTCAGTTGCCCGTGACTCTGGAGGAAAGGCTGAGGTCTGCTTAGATATGCTTGCCCATGGCCCCGAGGATCCCAGTTGTTGCCCTACCAAGAAAGAAAAAAGGTGCTTCACCCTGGCCGAAAACCGGTGGATACCTCGGAGAGCTAAATAACCCCTACTTTGGTCGGCTAATGACCTGCCCAGGACTTCCTTGAGGAGATTCGACCAGAATTACAGGAATAGAGCTGGTCTCCAGAACGGCTTGGGAGGTGGATCCCACTAGCACTTGTTCCCAGCCGCGGTGGCCCCGCTTGCCCATGACGATGTCGGTTACCTGCCGCTCCTGAGCTAGGGTTACAATGGTCTCCGCCAAGGGCCCGGAAGCCAGGCAGAACTGGTGGCGAATATCCGCCAAAAGACGCTGGGTGAGTTGCCGCAACAGTTCTACCCCTTTCCCCTGCGGCTCATCGGTAACATGCAACACAATCACTTCCCCATCCACCCGCCGCGCCAAATCGGCCACCTTGCGCAGCACGGCTTCGGCCAAAGGGGAGGTGTCCACCGCTGCCAAAAAGCTCACCTTGCCCTGGCTGCCTACCTTGGTGGGATCCACCTCTCCTTTTTCCAAAAGCCGGGGAGCACACACCTGGGTCAGCCAAGCACCCAGGGGGGCCGTGACCAAAATCGACAGAGCCGCCAAAGCCAAAATGATCTCCCCACCGGGGATCCCTTGGGCCAAAGGGATCCCACCAATAGCCGCCTGCACCGTCGCCTTGGCCATGTTGCCCGGTAGCAAAAACAGCCGCTCCCGCCCGTTCCAATTGCTTCCCAGAGTGGAAAGCCACCAACCTAAGCCCCGCCCCAGCAGCAGGCTCAGGGTTAAGAGCAGCAAGCCCGGCCAGAACACGGATCCCAGCACCCCCAGATCCAGCGACGCTCCCAACAGCACAAACAACACGATCTCCGCCACCGTCCAGAGGGCATCGAACCCACCTCGCAGCCGCCGCGCCAAGGGGGCATCCAGCTCAATTAGAAAGAACCCCAGGGCCATCACCGCCAAATAGCCGGAAAAATAGGGCCACACCTGCGGTGCCAGCACCAGCCCCAGGGCCATACAGGCAGCCAGCAGCGCTTCCTGGACGCTGTTGCGGGTCCAGTTTTGTTGGGTTAGCAGCGACACCAGAACCCGCGCCCCCAGGTAGCCTACAGCCACGCCCAGCAGGATCTCCATCACCACCTGGAACGGCAGCCACTGCAGCGGCGACAGCTCCAGGCTTCCCAAGCGAACGCTCGCGGCGGATCCTTGGCCCAAAAAGCTGAGCAGCAGGCTAAACCCCAACAACAGCAGTACGTCGGAAAGGGCGCTGCCGGTCAAAATGGCATCCGGGATCCCTTTGGTTACTCCCCAGCCCAAACTCTTGAGGCGCAACATCCCCGGCACGATCACAGCCGGCGACTCTGCCCCGATCACACAGCCCAGCAGCAAACCGGTAGGCCAGTCTAACCCCAGGATCCCAGTGCTCAACAGGGCCACTGCCACCGCCTCACAGGCGGCCGGCAAAAAACCCAGCCGCAGGGCTACAGACCCTTGCTGGACCAGCTTCTCCCGATCCAGCCCCAGGCCCGCCTTCATCAAAATGATCATCACCGCCACCAGCCGCAGATCCCCTGCCGCTGCCAGCACCTCGGGAGACAAGACCTCTCCCAGCAGGATCCCTACGAGGATCATCCCCAACAGAGGGGGCATCCCCAACCGACCCACGATTTGGCCGACAAAAAAGCCCATCACCAAGATCCACAGCCAACTGCCCAGCATCACCAGATCCTCATCTCCTTGTCGTCAGGGTGTTGAAGGGCAGCCCAGGGAGAAAAAGCCATCCGCGTCAGGAGCGGGAGCACCATCGCGTCCGCAGGGTGGGGCCTCAAACAAAGCCAAAGACCCCTACCCCCTGGACTTGCCCAGAAGTGTAGGAGTCATCAGCCTCAGCTTTTGAGGTTAGAACCCTCTTCCTCTATAGAAAAATTCCAAGTGAGGCGGTTGCGGCGAACTCCATCGCCGGTTGCCGGAGCACTACTCGAAAGCTGACCGGCAACTTACTTGGCGCCTAAGATATCACGCTTTGTCTTCCACTGCAATTAAGCGATAGGGGTGATCGGGACACCCAATAGAGCGATAGAAATCGCTGCACACATTGTGGGTGAGGCGGTCACTCATACCCCGGGTTACCTGCTGCACCACTTGATGGGCCACCCGATAAACCAACTTGCGGGGCAGAACCTGCAAAAACCTGGGCAAAGCCAGCCCAATCTCCAGATGAAGAGACCAGTGAACACGAGTTGTGGGCAGGTCTTTCAGGGATCCCTGTAGCTCCTCCAGCCGGAAATCGGCTTGGCAGTTAACCCGGTAAGGCATTCCCTCATCGCCGGGCAACTCAATCGAGGTCAGGCGAAACCGGTAATCTTCATCCGGCCAGATCCTCACCCCAAAACTGGGCTCCAGCTCAAACCCAAGGCCGCCCATGCGGAAAAACTGCAACCTGTAAGTCTCGGCAGACAAAGCTTCCACCTGCAATGGCCTGAAGCACCGCTGGATCCACTGGGCATGGCCTCTCAGGTAACGGGCCAAGGTCTCCCGATCGGTTTCCAGATCCACTTGGCCACAGCGCGCGGCTTGTAAATCCAGGTGGGCTTTGTCCAGGGAGGGATCCCAAGAGGACGGAGAGGGATCTGCGGGAGCACCGCCTTCGGGGGACATGGCCCTTTCACTTGGCGGAACGGCGGGCTTGGAGCTGGCGATAGACATCCCTAACATCTACCTGATAGTGAGCAAGGGCCACGAGGCAGTGGTACCAGAGGTCGGCCATCTCACGGGCCAAAGCCACGCGGTCTTGATCCTTAGCCGCCATCACCACCTCAGCCGTCTCCTCGCCAAGTTTCTTCAAAATGGCATTTTCCCCCTTGGCTAGCAAGCTGCTGGTGTAGGAATCGGGACGGGGATCCGCCTGGCGGGCCTTGACCACGGCAAACACCTGCGACAGGGTATCGGCTGCTGGAAGGGGATCCCCTTGCAAAGGGCGAAAGAAACAGCTCCGCGCCCCCGTGTGGCAAGCCGCATCCCCCACCTGCTCCACCAAGATCACCAGCGCGTCGCCGTCGCAGTCGTAGCGGATTTGCTTGACCCACTGCACATGGCCAGAAGTTTCCCCCTTGGGCCACAACGCCTGCCGCGAGCGGCTCCAAAACCAGGTGCGGCCTGTTTCCAGGGTTTTTTGCAGCGATTCCCGGTTCATCCAGGCCACCATCAGCACCGTCCCATCCAGGTAGTCCTGCACAATGGCCGGGATCAGGCCCTGTTCGTTGTAGCTGAGGCTGCCCAGCCAGGTGATCTCCTCGGGCAGAAGCGATCGAGGGGGATCCGAGGAAGGGTTGAAGGCCAGAGCAGCAACCATAGAGCAGCGACCTGAAAAACCGCATTGAGAGCAGGATAACAGAACCAGCCCTCGCCAAGATATCCTTGACAACCTCAGCCAAGGGGTACCAGTTCCCGTGCCGCCAGGGACAGGACCACCTCTTCTCCCTCACCGGCCAGAGTCACCAGCCAGCGGTCGCGGTTTTCACGGGTGAGGACGATCCCCAGCCTCCCCTTAACAGAAGGAGGATACAACAGCCGTACCCACATGCCCGGCTCGAGCTGGGCAGCCGACCGCAGGGGATCAGCCGGGTTGCCGAGAATCCGCTTCTCCATTACCCAGGTCGCCCCAGGGTTCTCGGCCCCCCTTCAGCAGCAGATGTCATGACCTCCCTCGGCACACCTCTCCTAAGCACCACCGGCAGGGTAAACAGCAAACTTAGCCCCCAGGGCTAGAGGCAAGCCGGACTTCTTCGGCCAGGATAGACCCTCTGTTGCGGAATGGCTGTATCGCAGATTACCGACTTAACCCGGAGGTCGGGCTGGGAGCACCGGTGTGGGGTTGGACAGAAGCGCTGGGCAGCAGCTTACGCTCCGGCTTGCGCTCTAGGAGCAAGGCTGACCGTTCCAAGCGCGTATCCACCAGTACCGAGGGAGAGGCCAAGTTAACGCGCTCCAGCAGACGCCGCAGCAGTTGAGCATCGATGATGTCCACCCCTTGGCGGGCTGTCGCCGTTCCGGCCACCAGGGGGGTGGGGGTGGCTTGAGGAAGGGATCCCTCAGCAACAGGTTCTGACCCATCGCTGGGCTCTTTTAGCACCAATTCCGCCATTGCCTGGGCCAGCTCTTGACCATACACCCCATCAGGGCCCGAAGGGAGTAGATCCAGCCGTCCCTGCTGAGTGGCCAGGTGGCTCAACCCCAGTTGCACAGCTACCACCGCTGCCCCCCGATCCCCCCGCCTCAAAGTGCGTTGGCTGGCCAAGACGCTCTCTAGCTGGGCTTTGGCTGCATCTTGGTCGCTAGCTGGCAAAAGTTGCACTAGCCCTTCCAGCTGATCTCCCTCAGAGCCAGCCTTGGCCTCGGGAAGGGGATCCTCCCGCCAAAGGCGAGTCAGGTCGTAGAGCAAGATGGCATGGGGCACAGGACGGCTGGGCTGGTTGGGACCGGCATGGCCGGTGGCGAGGATCTCCCCTTGGTAGACCAGGGAGGTGCTAAAGCCAGAGTCCAGCAGCACGGCTTCCCGGATCCCGGTTTTGGGCAGCAGACTGGCCAGGATGGCGGCGTTGACGTGGGTTTTGGTAACTCCGATCACCACCCGCTCCTGGTCATCTACCCCAAAGAAAGCCCTGGGGCGAAACTCAGCAGCGCTGGCAAGGCGGAACGAGTTGATCTCCGCCGGAGAGAGGGCATGGCCATCCTTAACCAGCCATAGACCGGCCACAAACAGATCCGTGACATCCGGCATCAACTGGCGGATGTTCTCCAAGTGGGTCATGGTGTCGGGATCAAAGGGCACAAAGCGGAGGCGATCCCTGCCCAGCAGCACCAGCGGCCGGCCGCGGATTGCCTGGTCATCTTCGGGGCGACCGGGGATGAAGGTCTTGTGGTTGGCAGCCATCGCCGGCCCCACCATGACGTTGCTGGCAGAGTTGATCCAAGGGATGGAGAAAAAGCTGCCATTGATGCCGGCATCGGCCTGGTAGCGCTGGACCAACGTCCTGACTTCGTAGCGCCGTTCTGCGTGCACTGTGGCTGCCCGTCCGCCGCGGATGGTGAGCACCCGCACCCCGTCAATGATCTCGTCGGTCAGAGCCAGAGGCTGCGTCACATCCAGCCAGTAGTCGAGGCTGCGGCTGAGGCTAAAGGTGCGGGCGCCAATGATGGCCTCGGTGATGCGAAACTGGTTAAAGCGCCGCACCTCCAGCAAGTTGGGCGATTGTCCTGTAAAACCGGGATCCATCGTAAAAGACATCCGGTAACCGGCATCGGCCAGGTATTGCTTCACCCGCTCGTCCCGGTTGCCTTCGGGATAGGCGAAGTAGTGGATGGGGTGGCCCAGCTCCTGCTCCAGCTTGGTCTTGCAGTCGAACACTTCCCGCCGCAGACGGGCATCGTCTAGCACCCGCAGATCAGGAGGATGGTTGACGGTGTGGGCGGCAAAGTCGATCAGCCCGCTGGCATCCATCTCCCGCATTTGATCCCAGGTGAAGTGATCCTTGCTGGTGGGCACGCCGACAAAGCCGGTTTGCACAAAGTAGGTGGCGGGGTAGTTGTACTCCTTCAAAAGGGGGTAGGCGTTCTCGTACAGGCCCAAGTAGGCGTCGTCAAAAGTGAGCAAAATGGCTTTTTCGGGCAAGGGATCCCCGTCCCGCAGGTGTTTGTACAGTTGGTCGATGTGGATGGGGGTCAACCCCGCCTGCTTAATGGCCTCAAAGTGTTGCCGCAGCTCCGCCGCCGTAGTGTCGAACCAGACCTGCTTGCGGCCAGCCACCACATCGTGATACATGATGGCGGGCACATAAGAAAGGCTGGCCAAGGGATCCAAAGCAAAGGGATCCCGCTCCAGTTGGGTCTCTAAGGAGATGGGCAAGCGCTGTTGAGCCGCTTTAGCGTGGGCGCGGGGGGCAGGGATCTCCGCTAGAGGTGGCGAGAGCCCCGGCAGGCGGCTGACCCAGTCGGGATGAGCAGTTGCCCAGGCCACCAGGGCCCCAGCCCCAAATCCCAGCAGGATCACCAGCAAGCTTAAGAAGGGGAGTAACCTCGGTCGAGACTTGGCCAGCGGACGTCGAGAGGAAGAGGAAAAGCTTTGTCGTGGAGTGGGCGAGGGGTACGGCTGGGATCCCCTTGCTGACCCAAAGCCTGCATGGCCTTGGGGCATCGACCCTCCCAAGCGCGTCGGCTGTCGTCGAGATGTCATGGCCTCACTCCCCACTCCCAATTGCAAAAGCTCAGCCCTCGCCGGAACGCCTTTTCCTACCCAAAGCCCACCCCCAGGACAGCAGGAAAAGGCAGCCTTCCAGGCAACGGCAAAACCAACGCCAGCCTACCACCCCATCCTCAAGTTGGGGATAGGGGAGAAATCGCCGCATGCTTTCTACAGGGATCCCTCGTTGAAATTGTTTGAACCAGAACGGCCTGGACGGGTGGCCTGAAAGAACCCAGAACCTCCCAGGAAGCCGCCCGCTACTCAAGGGTGCTTAGCAGATTGGACTCGGCAATGCTGACGATCTTGCCTCCCATTTGGGTGATCCGTTTCACTTCTTGGGAAAGGCGGCTGAAGGGCACTTTGTACTCGACAACACTTCTGCGCACACCTCCTCCCACGAGGCCGGATACCTTGATGGCGAAGATTTTATCGCTATTCGGCAGCCCTCCTTCTGAGCTGCTGGCCTGAGCAACCTCTGGTTCTGGGGCCGATGCCACCTGAGGCGCCGTGGCGACGCTCTCCCGCTCCAGGAGTAGCCGCCAGCTGCGGGGATAGGCAGGCGCCAAACGATAGACCACCTTATAGGAGCCGGCTATGTGGTCATCCTCGGCCTCCACCTTCACCACAGTTCCCGCTGGAATGTCCAGCTTGGCCCCCTTAGACATGACTTTAATTCCCGGCCAATTGGTGGGCACATCCGTCAGCAGCTCGACCTCAAAGGCTTGATCCCCCAACAACAACTTGGCCATCTCAACAACTCCGTTTTGCTCAGCACTCAGTGGCGGGAGAGCCGCCCACAACCACAGCTTCATCGTCAAACATTCTACCGTTGCCAGGTGCCCACCAGAAGCTTCCCGCTGGCATGGGTCAGCTGACGTCCTCCCTTCAACGAATTGAGGGAGATCACTGATGTCCTCCCATTCTAGGTTGTGTTGATCTTTCATTTGAGCCAAAAGAGAGCACTGA
>NZ_JANSIM010000018.1:0-4380 GCF_047502655.1 Synechococcus sp. R5-12
CAGGGCTACCGAAAGCCCGCCCTGTACTGCGAAGCAGTCAGGGTTGGGTAGTTTACCTCTCTCCCTCTGTTTTTTTCCGCGAGCGAGTTGAGGTCGCTTTCTTCGCGCCAGCGGATGCCGCAGATCTCTTGGATGATTTCTTCAGAGTAGGGGGCAACGCTGTAGGAGTTACGAAAAATACTTCCGATAGGGCATCCAGTTTTTTGCCTCGCGTAATTTTGCACCCAAGCTTGGTTATGGGGGTTAAGTCCTGCCACCAACTTCTATCCGCCTCTGCAATCCGGGCAGCTGCAATGGTTACATCGACTCCCTTGAGGGGACTGCTGGGTCGCTCGGCTAGGTATCTTAGCGCAGCCAAGATAGTCTCTCTCGATGTATTGGTCAAATTTACCTTCGGAACAATTTCTTTGGCGAGAATCTGGGCCTGCTTAACCTGCTCTGGATCAGGATCGACAACGATACACCATAGCCTTTCCAGTCCCGCTTCTTGAGCAACTGCATAGACAAAATGGTTACCAATGGCTTTGTACTGATAGTCGCCAGCCTCGACCACCAGCAGAGGAACCCAGTTGTGTCCTCCTGTCGCCCTTAGCTGATCTGCGGCTGCGGCAACAAGGAAGGAGGGAGCAGAAAACCCATCGGCGGGCGTAATGCTCTCAAGGGGTAAGTTAACCAACCTACCTAGATCTGAAAACTCACTCATCGATAAAGTACTCACGGGCAAGACTCTGGTAGTATTCTAAAACTCTCCTGTGAAAGACGGCAGGCCTTCGAGCAAAGCTTGCAGAGGATATCACTGCATAGTCAGGTATCCTAAAAATGCTTTTGTCTTCATTACCTTTCTTAAAATGCGGCCAGAAATATGGACGTAGATCTACACTTTTCTCCTGGTCGATAAGCTTACCTATCTCTTCGTTAGCTAGTCTAATAGTGTATTCACTTCCCGAAGAAACGCCGTTGAAAAAGATAGGCAAAGTCCTGGGGCCGCCATCCTGTCGTGACTTAGCAGTTTCTGGAACAAAGCTGGTGATTACTCTAGCAGCATTATTCAGGGAAGACAGATCGTCGGGGCGGGTAGGTATCAAAATAACATCGGCAGCAAAAACACCACTTTGGCTGAAGTAAAGCCATTGAGTTGGGCAGTCGATTAGGATGTAATCATACTCATTGCGAAGAGGGGCAATCAGATCTCGAAGGCGTCGGGTTCCCTTTTGGATATATGCTAGCGACTGGCTGTCGGTCAACGTCTCCAGCTCAGGGTCTCTTGGGATAATGTCGAAGATGGAAAATCCCTTGAGTTTATATGTTTGGACAATGGCATGGACGTCTATTTTGGGATCCTTTAAACATTGCGTCAGTGTAATTTTTCCAGGAGTGGCTTCCAAACTTCTTGTCAGATCACCCTGAGAATCAAAGTCAACAACTAAGACCTTTTTTTTCTTGGTTGCTAGTGTTGCCGCAAGGTTAATGACCGTCGTTGTTTTGCCTACGCCCCCTTTATTGTTATACACGCATACAGTCAGAGCGCGCTCATAGTTTTCTATCTTGTCTCGCAAGTTACGCACTATGCTCTCAATGTTATCTGAGCTAATATCAAGGTTTGCTGTAGCGGGGTGAACGACTTTTCCGTGCTTCCTCCAAAGCTGGATGTTATTTGCATTGGTGATAATTCCCCATTTTGCAGATTTGCAGTTCTTGGCAAGCAAGTAACTTTCTATCTGACAAACTGCATCTCTATAGCAAGATCCTTCTCTGAGATTAACTGCTCTAGATTTTGCCTCCAAAAGCAAGTAGGGATTCTTCGGGGATCTAAAGAAAGTATCTTCAGGATCTCCGTTCTTTCTTGCTGCGAGATCGACCTGGCCGCAACCTGTCTCGAATTCTTCTCTAATTTCCGACTCGTCAAAGCCAAGCGCCTGCAGGAGAGGAGAAGCAAAGTGTTGGACAACAACTCGCTCTACCCTCTCGGTGGGAGACATCCTCTCAAGCTTCTCTCGGAGATATCTAGCCGCAGTCATAGGAAAAAATAAGGTGGACAATGCTAACCAAGCTAAAAGCTCGCCCTCAGCATAGCAGTTGCTTGGCTCGTTCTGACAGTGCCTGAGCTGTCAGGCCGTTGTAGTCCATCAATTCGGCGGGGGTGGCGGTGGTTTCGCCGCGTTTCCAAGCGAAGAAATCCCGCGGGCCGGCATAGCGCAACATCAAGGGTTCGAGCATCAGGCTAGATCCGCCTGTTACGCCGATGAGGGCCTCGCCGGCAAACCAAGCGGCAAATTCTTGGTCGGACATGAATTCCCCATCTGGCTGAGCACAGGTGGACCAAGCCACGTCGCCGGGGCGATACAGACGGCGGGGGTTAATCACCGAGACGATTTTGCAGCCGATCCCTTGGGCTTGGAGCTGTTCAGCCGCCTCGAACACGGGCAGGAGAACCATATCCCCCACCACGGCAAAGACGACGGTTCGGGATCCGGGAAACTCCTGAAGGACGATGCAGCCCTGCTCTACTGCTTGGCGAGCTTGTTCGAGGGTGGTGCGGATGGGCAGGGGGGTTTTGCTGGCGATGATAGGGATCCCTTTGTTGTGGGTGGATAAGGCCCATTCGTAGGCAGCTTGGGCACAGTTGGCATCCGGCGGGAAGAGGGGGAAGACGTTGCCGTTGCGCATCATGGCCGCCAGGTAGGCTTCAATTTCCGGGCGTTGGTGGGTCCAGCCGTTACGCCCCTGTTCCAGAGCGCCGGCAGTGAAGAGGGCAATGGCCGAGGGGGTGGGTCGGCGTAGCTCTGCCATGGCTTGGGTTACTGTCTGCCAGATGGGTAGGCCGTTGACGGCAAAGGACTCGTAGGAGCACCACAGGGAGCGTCCGCCGAAGAGGGCTAGGCCCGCCGTTAGCCCCGCGCAGGCATCTTCGCTCAGGGGCTCATAGACTTGTCCTTGGGGCTGTTGGTTGTATAAGGGATCCACCGTGGGGTGAATCACCTTGAGACCTTGGTTCACATTGGCAATGCCGGAAGCTTCGTTGCCGTCGGCATTGGCCACCAAAAAGTCGGGATCTTTCTGCCCCACCTGCACCACGAGGGATCCGATGGCCGTGGTGGAAACCTGCTTGTCCCCTAGGGGAAACTCCGTTAGGTTTAGGGATCCCAAAGGCGGCAAAGGCCGAACGAACTCTGTAACCGCCACCTTGGCGGCTGGCCCCCCGGCTGCCCGTTGGCAGTTTTGTCGCACCAGGGCCCAAGCTGCCGGATGTAAGGCCCGCGCCCGCAGAGCCGCCACAATGTCCGGGTGATCCAGAGTGTGGTGGCCGTAGAGGTTGTGGGACTTGGATCCCTTGGCATGTACCCCAGCCCCCTTCAGTTGCTTGAGGATGAAAACCGTTAATTGTCCGCTCAGGGCTGATTGGATGGCTCGCTCCATTTCGATCAGCACCCTTTGGGCAAAGGCAAGGCGGGCTTCTAGGGAAAACTGAGTGCTGTCGACGTAAGGGCCAGGCTGTTGGGCATCGTCGAAGTCTTTGGCGTCCACCAGAATCACTTTCTCAAAGCCGTTGCCCCGCCAATACTCGATCATCTGGGCGTTGCTGGCGGTGGAGATCATGCTGTGGTGCTCTTGGCTGTAGCCGTTCCAGACCAGCACCGGCAGGAAGTTGGTGCGCTGCGGGAAAGCCGTGTGAAAGTGAATCATGGAGCTCATCACATAGGGCTCTCCCAGGCCGCCATCCCCAATCGTGACCGGGAAGAGGCGATCCGGGTAGAGTAATGCCCCCGCCATGGCAAAGTGCTGCCCCTGCCCCAGCGGCCCAGCCGGCGCCAGCAGTCCGGGAATGTAGCCAGAGAGGTGACCCAGCAGCCCTTCCCGTTCCCGGAAGCGAGCCTGGAGGTCGGAGACGGTGTGGATGCCCATCTCGGCCAGGGATCCATCCAAGAACATGGCCGCGTAAAAGCCCGGCGCGTGGTGCCCGACTTCGGTGGGGATGTTCTTCTGGCCCAGGTACACCAGAGCTGCATAGGCTTCTGCTTGGCTGGCAAATCCGCCCGGATGGCCTGAGGCTTTGCTGGCGGTCATTTGCAGGGTGAGGTAGCGCAAGGCATCGGCATAGAGCAAGGTTTGGTAGGCGGCCATTCGACTGCCGGGATCCCTCAGTTTCCCGGTGCCGGCATCCACTGCGGGCGCCTGACCCAGGCGGTCAAATTCCGGCCAGGGATCCCCGAAGTACTGGATCCCTTCGCAAAAGGCGGGGACTTGGGCAGTTGCCTCCTGAGCCAGTGTCATCGGTTCAGCCTCACGCTTGTTGGGTTATTCACACTCACTGTAAACCCGATAACGCTTTTTGGATGTTGTAAACTACCCGACCCTGACTGCTTCGCAGTACAGGGCGGG
>NZ_JANSIM010000138.1:0-15940 GCF_047502655.1 Synechococcus sp. R5-12
TGAACAGTGATGTTCAGCAGTGTTCAGCGTAAATGTATCAGACGCGACAGGCACTGAACACTCTGGAAGTGTTTGTTAGCGTTTCGTAGGTCTTTCGGAGCGGTCATCAGTACCCCGTTGAGCAGCCAGAAATTGTTAAGCTTAACGCACGGATGGCAGTATCCGGCCATGCCCCGAGTGACAACTGCTGACGATCTGCTGACAGAATATGCCTCTGGCGAGCGCAACTTTCAAGAATCCAACCTGGTGGGGGTGGACTTGGTGCGCTCCAACCTGCAAGGGGTGAATCTGAGAGGGGCCAACCTCTCCTTTGGCAAGCTGAGTGGCATTAACCTGCAGGAAGCCGATTTGCGCGGCGCCGATCTCAGCTCGGCCAACTTGATGGGGGCCAACCTCCGCGGGGCCAATCTTTGGGAAGCCAACTTGATCGGCGCGGATCTCAGCTTTGCCGACTTGCGGGAAGCCAACTTGCACGGTGCCTACCTTTGGGAAGCCAAGCTAACCCGTGCACAACTGCAGGGATCCGATCTGAGCGGGGCAAAAATCGGCGGAGCAGTGCTGACCGGCGCTGACCTCAGCGGAGCCACCCTACCCGACGGGAGTGTGCGGGCTTGAGCCACCCCCCCACCAGACAAGGCAGAATGGAACTGTTGCGACGGGATCCCTGATGTTGCTGCTGTTCAACTTGGTCTTGACACTGCTGCTGGCTTTGGGAGTGGCAGTCCTGGCCGGGCAAAACCCCACCACCCTGACCGTACATTTCTTAATGTGGCGCTCGGTGGAGCTGCCTTTGGGATTTCTCATCGCCGTGGCCGTCGGCCTGGGCCTGTTGACGGTGGGGCTGGGCTCTCTCCTCTGGCCTGGGCGCAGCTTTTCTGCCACCGCCCGCCAATTACAGGAACGGGTGCGCCAACTGGAAATGCAGGATCAACCGCCCCAATAACGCACAATTCCCAAAGGGATCCCTCTGCTTTCTGGCTTTGGCTCAACAGCTTCGATCCCGCCGTTGACTTGCTGGACGATTTTGTCGGTGGCCCTGAGGAAAGCGTGCCGAAATAGCTCGCCGACTGAGACTGGGCGTAAGCTGAGAAAGGATCCCTTCGCCGTCTGCTTGATCAGTGCGTATCTCCAACCGTAACCATGCCTCATTCCCAACCCACTTCCCCGGATCCCTCTCCCCAAGACCCACGGGCCCTGCGCAAAGCCCTGCGCGGATCCAGTACCTACTTTGCCAAGGGATTTGAAGAACACAAGGATCAGGCTCAACTGGAGCTGCAAACCACCTACAAAAGCCCCCTTGTGGAGCAAATCCGTGCCCAGTCCTACCGCTATCAGCGGGGCGACATTACCATTCACCTGGCCAGGGCCTTTGGCTTTTGCTGGGGCGTGGAACGGGCGGTGGAATATGCTTATGAAGCGCGGCGACGCTTTCCGGATCGGCAACTGTGGATCACCAACGAGATCATCCACAACCCTCTGGTAAACCAGCACCTGAAGGAGATGGGGATCCGCTTTGTGGAGAAAGGCCCAGACGGCAAGAAGGACTTTTCTCAGATCCGGCCCCAAGATGTGGTGATTTGGCCTGCTTTTGGGGCAAGTGCATCGGAAATGGCGTTTTTTCGGTCGCAGGGCAATGAGATTGTCGATACCACCTGCCCCTGGGTTTCCCGCGTGTGGAACCAAGTGGACAAGCACCGCGCGGCTCAATTCACCTCTGTGATCCACGGCAAGTACAACCACGAGGAAACCGTAGCCACCAGCTCCTTTGCCGAAAAATATCTGGTGGTGCTGAACCTGGAAGAAGCAGAATGGGTCGCTCGCTACATTTTGCAAGGCGGAGATGCGGCAGAATTTCGGCGGCGCTTTGGCAAGGCCACTTCCCCCGGTTTTGATCCGGATCGCGATCTAGAGCGGATCGGCATCGCCAACCAAACCACCATGCTAGAGGGGGAGACCCGCGCCATTGCTAAGCTCTTTGAGACCACCATGCTGCGCAAATATGGCCCCCAGGAGTTGGACAATCACTTCATGAGCTTTAACACCATCTGCAATGCCACCCAAGAGCGGCAGGACGCCATGTTCGAGCTGCTGGAGCAACCTTTGGATGTCGTGGTGGTGATCGGGGGGTTTAATTCCTCGAATACCACCCACCTGCAGGAAATTGCCCTGGCCAAGGGCTTGCCTTCCTTCCACATCGATGGCCCCGACTGCATCCAACCCAACAACCGCATCCGCCACAAGCCCCTTCACCAAGACCCGACGGTTACCGAAGGGTGGCTACCCGATGGGCCGGTGCAAATCGGCATTACCTCCGGTGCCTCTACCCCAGACCGCGTTGTCGAGGAGGTGATTCAACGCATCTTCGCCCTGCGTGAAGAACCTCGGCGGATCCCTGCCTAGGGATCCCTTCCCTCTTCCCTTTGAGCGTGCTCAACACCCTTTTTCAGGTTTATCCTCCCTTGCTGGGCTGGACGCTGCTGGGGTTTGCTCTCCAGAAGGGGCTGCCCGGCGGCTGGAATCGTTGGCTGGATCCCCACGCCTTGGGGCGATTCATGTTTTGGGTGGGAGTGCCCCTCAGCATTGTTGGGTTTATGCAGGGAGTGGATCTGTCGGGTCAAATCTGGGTTGCTCCCCTGATCTGCTGGCTGTCGGTGGGGCTGGGGTTTGCCTTGACCAGCGCTTGGCTGTGGTGGCAGCGCCGTGGTGTGGGGGATGTCCCCAACTGTTGGAGCAGCGCACAGCAGGGCAGCTTTCACCTGACCGCCACCCTGGGGAACACCGGGTATTTGGGCTATCCCATCTGTCTGGCTGTGGCCGGAAGGGCTTACTTTGGCTGGGCCCTGTTCTATGATCTGCTGGGCACTCTGTTCATGGCCTACGGGTTTGGCGTGTGGGTGGCCAGCCGCCACGGCAGTTCCCATGCCCAACCTTGGCAGGTGGGCCTCCACATTTTGCGCACCCCTGCTCTTTGGTCTTTTGCTATGGGCCTACTGCTGACCCGCGAACCCCTGCCGGGTTGGCTCTCTCAAGGGTTGGCGGCTTTTGCCTGGAGCATGATCCCGCTCAGCTTGATGATCCTGGGGATGCGATTGGCCCAGGTGAAGCGCTGGGGATCCTTTCTTGCCGCCGGAGTGGCCCTCTTGATCAAAATTGTGATTGTGCCGCTCTTGGTGGGAATCGGCCTTGCCTTCACCCCCTACCCGCCTCTGGCCAAGCTGGTGCTGGTCCTGCAGAGCGGTATGCCCCCCGCCATCGCCACCCTGGTGCTCACGGAAGAATACGACTTGGATCGGGAAATTACCGTAACTGCCTTGGCCGTGGGGTACTTAGCCGCCTTGCTGACCTTGCCCCTCTGGCTGGGACTCTGGGGATCCTAATAGGCCAGGTGAGACAACGTCTGCTCTAGGTAGCGATGCACCAGTTGATCCAGCTCAGTTTCCTGGCCAGGCGGCTCCTGTCCCTGTAGCCATCCTCGAAAACCCGAGCTTTCCACAATGGCCTGCCGCAACGGCTTCCAAACCGCTTGCGTGCGCAGTGCTGTGAGGGCCTCTGGCTCGCTGGAGTGCTCCGCACCGCTGTTGCGAGCGTGAACGGAGCTGAGAGCAGGATTGGTCA
This sequence comes from Synechococcus sp. R5-12, assembly GCF_047502655.1. Lineage (NCBI taxonomy): Bacteria > Bacillati > Cyanobacteriota > Cyanophyceae > Synechococcales > Synechococcaceae > Synechococcus > Synechococcus sp. R5-12. The sequence goes on from NZ_JANSIM010000138.1 coordinate 3,616, forward strand.
TGAGAGGAAGGTGAGTAGGAGTGATTCACCCTCAGAATAACTCGGATCCCAGTTGGCTTTGGCTCTCTGGGATACAAATCTCCCCCTCTGTTCTGAACAAGCCTTCTCTCAATCGCTCAGGCAAAACCAATCCATCACCATCAACCAACTGGCGCAAGAGGCCCAGGGATCCCTAAACAAACAGTTGGCTGCGCTGCTCGACCCGCAAAGTTGGCCCCAAGGCATTGAGAAGAGAGACGCCGTAGCTGCGGGCAATGATGCGGCTATCCAAAATGGCCACCCATCGGGTGGATGAGCTGGAATCTTCTCCCGAATCAGAGCTTTGCCGCAGAGGCGCAACAGCCCGTTGCAACTGGGCAGCGGCCACCGGCAAAAGGTACTGACGGAACCAGTCCTGCTGGGTGCGTTGCAGATATTGCACCCGTCCGGCCACCCTTGGGTCTTCCACAGAAGGGAAAGGCAAAGTGGCGATCACCATCAGCTCAGGGCGAGGCAAGCCGGCCTTGTGGTGCAGCCAGTAGGGCCAGTCGCAGACCAAAATGCCCTTTTCGCCGGGGAACGGGCTGTTTACCCGCACCCGTGAGCCGAATTCGGCAGCCAAAGCCGCCCCCACCTGTGCCTGCAGAGGTTGATCCGACACCAACACCACCACAAAGCCTTGCGCTTGAGGGATCAAGTTTTTCAGCTCTTGCAGCAGGTGATCCCGAAATAGAGGGCTGTTGGGCAAGGGCAGGCGCGGCAAGTAAAGGGAAAGCTCCGCCCCGCCGGAACGTGGCCAACCCTCGCCTGAGGCAAACCGCAGCGGCGTCAGATCCGGCAAGCCCAACCGTCGCCGATAGGTTTCCGCCTGGCGATCCAGATCCAGCGCTTCCCCGATAATCACCACCGGCTGTGTGGCCCAAATGGGGGCCAACCAATCCTGCAGAGCCGTCGGGCTGTGGTGAAGGGTGAGGCGACCGGTTTCTCGGTCGGTTTCGGCCCACCAAATCCATTTGGAGACGGGATCCCCCTCAGAGCTGAGCCGCCGGCGGATTTGATCCCAGGGATCCGGCAGCCAGCCGGGGTAGCCTGTCACCAAAGACAGCACAGCATCCAGGTGAACCTGTTCATCCGCATGAAGCAGACAGCGGGAAAGAGGCCGCCGCAAAAGCTGCAGGGACAAATTGACCTGAACCTCGGAGAGCTGCTCCGCCTCGGCAGGGAAGATTTGCCGGAGCTGTTGCCAATGGCTGGCTTCCAGGGTCACCGTTAGCGCCTGGTAGGCCCAATCTTCCAGATCTTCGGCTCCGTCGAGGATCAGAGGGATCCCCGTTGGCACTTCCGAGGATCCCTTTCTCAGGCGAGCTTGCAGCCAATCCAGGGGATCCACCAACAGCAACCCCTGGAAATCGGGATCCGGCCAACGGTCTTTTTGCAGGACGGGCTTATGCAACTGCAGGGTGTGCTGTAGCCAGGGGATCTCTTCCCCCAAAATTTGCGCCTGCACAGGAGCTGTAGCGCAGAGCAAGGTGGGGTTGGGCCACATCAGGGCTGGCAGCAGGTAACTGAGGCGGTGCTGACCCCCAGCGGGCACCTGGATCAAGGTGCTGCGACCCAGCCGCAACCCTCGCGCCACCATGCGAGCCATCGTCAACTGGTGGGGCCACAGGGCTTCGGGAGACTGCCGCAAAAGCTGCCGCAACTGTTGGTGGACTTCAACCTCAATCACAGTTCAGTACGCCGGGGGTCTGCCACAGACGGTAGGGTGAACTAGCCTATTCTAGGGTAGAGAAGAAAACCAAAGCCCATCTCTGGGGTGAGCGATGTCTCTTCTAGCTGCTGTTTCCACGGGATCCCTGCTTCTGGATCGCTCCGGGTGGGGCCGTTTGCGCATGAAGGGATCCCCAGGCTTGGACTATCTGCACAACCAAAGCACCCAAAATCTGAAGGCCCTCAAGCCAGGGCAGGGGGCCGACACGGTTTTCGTGACCCCCACCGCCGGCATCCTGGATTTGGCAACGGTGTACGTGGGAGAAGAAGACTGCTGGATCTGGACTTCACCCCAGCGGCGCAGCCTGCTGATGCAGAGTTTGGGGCGCATGCTGCCTTTGGTGCGGGGAGCAGAGTTGAAAGATGAGACAGATCAGACCTTTGGTTTTGGATTGCTCGGCCCCCAGAGTCAGGCTCTCCTGGAGCAAGTGGTGAGCTCAGAAGAGATTCCGACCGGGCCTCATGAGCACTGCGCCGTGGAGATCCAGGGGATCCCTGTCCATCTGGCTTGTGGCACGGGTCTTGCCCAGCCGGGGTTTACCCTCTGGGGCACCATTGACCAGAAAGTCGCTCTTGAAGAATGCTTGCTCCAAGCCGGAGCCAAGCTGGCCCCACCTGAGCTGTGGGAAGTCCTCCGCCTAGAAGCGGGTCGCCCCGCCGCCGACCGAGAGCTGACCTCAGACTACAACCCCCTAGAAGCCGGCCTGTGGCGAGCTGTTTCCCTTGACAAAGGTTGCTACGTTGGCCAGGAAGTCTTGGCCAAGCAGGTAACCTACCGGCGCATTCGGCAAACTTTGTGGGGGATCCGCCTCCAAGGAGAAGCTCATCCTGGCACAGAGATTTTGCGGCAGGGGGAAAAGATTGGGCTGCTGACCAGTGCAGGCCTAACTTCGCAAGAGTACCTGGGATTGGGATACGTGCGCACCAAATTCAATCCTGCCGAGGGGCTGGAAGTAGAAGTCGGCTCAGCGCCGGGAGTCCTGACCCGAATGCCGTTTTTGAGCTTTCCGCCTATTGTCTGAGGTTGTTTTTGCAGACCTCTCTCCTCTCTTTTCTAGAGGGAGAAGCGTAGGCGAAACACCGCAACTCACCAGTCAAAGTGGCGGCGAAAGCGGGGATCCCGTCGATCCTTTTTGCGTCGGTTGCAGGTTTTGCACAACGTTTGCAGATTGCTGATATCGTTACTGCCCCCTTGGGCAATGGGGATGATGTGATCGATCTGAAGCTGAACCTCTGGGGGCGACTTTCCGCAACCGCGACAACGGAAGCCGTCTCTTTGGAAAACATACTCCCGCACGGCTGCTGGAATTAGAATCCTTTCGCCGGATTTTCTTTCTTTCATCGTTATTCATCCATACTGCGAAGATCGTCCAGTGGAGACTTTTCATCTAGAGGTTCTAATATCTCTTGGTCGGGTTCTTTTATCAGAAATTCAGGATTGTCAGGATAAAAGTCAATCGTAACTTCTACTCTTACTTTTACTCTACCGGTCTGCCAACCGTTAGTTTTAGGAGAAAGAATCAAGCATGGAACTCCTTTATCGAAAAAATGAACCTGATCTTCATAGGGAATACCTGTTTCTATCTGTATCTCACGCGAACTCAAGTAACTGTCTAGTCCTCTTCCCATTTGGTCAAACCTCAGGAAATAAGAATTGATAGAATCGCAAAGCTTGGAAATCATGTAGACTTCCTGCTTATTGTTCTCGTTGATAAAAGTGATAACTCCGTCTCGCAGTTGGCTAAGATTAATGGATGTTTTTGTCATCTTATCGACCTCAAGACATAGAGACAACTTGAACAGCCCGTAAATCATCCAGTATAGAATCCTCTAGTTTTCTGGGAGCGCTATCTCCAGAATCTCTATATGGGTCATCAGGAACAAACTCGAGATAAACTTTGACTGATATCTTGCCAGAGATCCACGACTTTCTGGGCTGTAAGACTCTAGATTCTATTCCATCCACGAGCATTCTAATGTCCGCATAAACCTTTCTTGATTGAAGGTAACCGTTTGTCTGGAAAATATCTGAAAGAAGGTAATTAATAATTGCACTATGCAAGCTACTTGGAAGGTAAACTTGATCACCAATCTCAACAACAGTTTCCCTATCATCTGACCTAAAAACTATCGGATCGACCACGGCATTGTCTCCTATTGCTAACAGACTTTACTGACTGACATCTCCCCGAATGTCATCCAAAGGCGATCTACTGCTCCCTGATCCCGTTTCTTCTGGCTCAAACTCAACCACTAGTCTCATCCTAACTCTACCAGCAATCCACGGTGAGCCAGGACGTAAGAGTTTAGCAGGAATTCCTTTCACGTTAGTTATTCCGTTCAAGTTGCTCCATAGAATCGAGACTCCCTTTTCGCTAAGTTTGCTGGATAAGTAGGATCTGATACTCTCATAAACAATCTCTGAGTACACCTGAGCAAACTCTTGCGAGTAGATTAGGCGTCCTCCTATATCAATGACAGTATTTTGGAAAATATCTAGCTCAACAAAGCACTCCTGAGATTGATCATTACTTGACACTTGCCCAACCCCCTCTATGTCTCTCTGGCTTAGGCTAGCTCTCACTTTCGCGAAGGTCATCCAGAGGGGATCCGCTGCTGCTCTCTGAGCCTGTATCCTCTGGCTCAAACTCTACAATGATCCGCAATCTGACTCTGCCTTTTTCCCAATCCTTCTTGCCTGGCACCAAGAGTTGACAAGCAAGTCCCTGCCCAAACCACTTCGCTTCTTGCAACAATTTTTCTTCTGGCTTGGGAGCAAGAAGGCTACTGGCAATGTTGAGCAAGTCTTCCGGCGGCAGGATCCCTGAAGATCTCAAGGCCGCAATGAACAAGCGATGCAGCTCTTCTTTCTTGGTCAAGTCCTCTTGGGCTGCTTTGACCAAGTTGGCAACCTTGAAAGTTTTCTCCCTTACAGAGAGGATCCCTTCTGGGTGCTGCTGTAGAGGTATCGATTTGGATCCCATGACTTTATCTGGATCAAGTGAAAGGCCAAAAACAAAGACAAGCCGCTCTATCTCAAATCATCGAGAATGCTATCCAACTCTGGAAAACTCTCGTCTATGGGTGTAGAACGACCAAGAGCGACTGCTTCGCTTGCATTGCTGTCACCTACTTGCTGTTCAGGAAGACTTGCCAAAATTTGAACTGACTCACCAACAGAGGAAGGTTCAGGACGAGTAATCAAGGGCAGCATCTCACGATTGAGGCCCAAAGCTTGCAGGCAGAGGTTGATCCTAGAAACAGCTTGGTTGTACTTGTCTATGCTTGCCTCCAGTTCTTTCAGCCGCTGTTGGTTAAGCGCAATTTTCTCTTCAGCCTCTTTTCTGAGAGTTGCTTCCATGAACTGCTTTGCTTCTGGGTACTTTTGCAAAATCTCATCGGCTACTTGCTTGGCAACCGGCAATAGCTGAGTTTTCAGAGTATTGTTGGTCTCTTGTCGGAAGCTAGAACGCACTGTCTGGCTAATTTTCGGCTCAAAGTCAAGCTTGAGTAATTGTCGGATTCCAGGCTCTGCGTCGCGAATAGCAGAGATGTCATAAGATTGGCTGGTTTGCTTTAGGACTTCTCGAAACTGGTAGATCGAGAATGTTCCTTCGTCGTAGAAGCGGGGACTTTCTCTGAGGTAGCGGTCGCACTCTTTTCGGGCACCATTGACAAGAGAACTCAAAGTTACCTCCTTAACCAAATGAAGCTTTTTCTCCAAGTCCCCATCGGATCCCAGTAGGCGAAACAACTGCCTGTAGTAGCTCGAGCTGCGAACTTCATCAACAAGGCGACGAAAGAAGTTCTCTACAAGCGTGCTGGCTGATTCTACCAGGATGTCCTCTAGATGGTTGGACAAATAATAAAAGGCTTCGACCAATACAGCTAAGAATGGAGCTGTGGAGTTGCGGGGACGAATGCGAACGGCTTGACTGTAAACATTGTCCAACGAAAAAGTATCCAAAAGCTCATCTAGCCTCCGTACCATCCTAGTCTTCAATTTATGGAAATCGTTCTCAAATTCTTTGTTTTCTCCGTTAATAACTTTATTGACTACTGTCTGGATATGCTCGTCAAACTCTCGGCCAATACTGGCTAGCTGCTGATTGATCAGCGTCAGCTCATAGGAAATCATGCTGTCAATCTCTTTGGGCTGGCTATCAATGTCTCGGTAGAGATCTAGATAGGACTTCCTCATCTCGATGCAGAGAGGTTGCAAATCATCGGCCAGCGCGGAAAATAGCTGTGGCCGCTTTTCTTCCGTTAAGTAACGAGTGATCCCAGCCCGAAAGTCTTCAATACCGCTATCTTTAATCATATACTCAATCAAAGGTTTTCCCCACTCCCTCAGAATCCGAACGTAGTTATTTATGGGTGTGTCGTACCCATGTACAGAAGGGCGGAACGGGGATCCAACCAACCTACCTGACGTGCAGTACTTGTTAAACTCGCTGACAAACTGGGGCGTTTCTTCCTCACCACCCAATTCTTTGATGCTTTCTGAAAAAATCGTATCCAGTCCAAATCGATCCTCGGGGGTAGTTGCCTTGATCTGGGAACCATAGAAGCCGAGAAGGCCGCTTGTCTTAAATACGCGGAGTTGACGAAACTGCTGGTCGATAATGTTTTCTAGTCTATGCTTTAGTTGTGCGTTGTACCAAGTCTCATCAATCCGGTTAAACACATAGAAGACGCGATCCCTGATGCTATCATTACTTTGAATATGCTCAATAAGCTCTGTCTCTTCCTTGGTCAGCTCACCCGTTGCAGCACACTTGAGAACGCAAACAACTGCGGACGTATCCGGATCGGCAATTTTTCGATAAGTACGCTCTGCATCCGCTTTGACTGGAGCATCGATCCCAGGAGTATCGACAATAACGTTTCCATCTTCCAGCAAGGGGTGGTGGCAATAGTATTCCACCTTTCGCAAAACTGCGCTATTGGCGCCGCGCCGGGCAAAACCCGCAGCTTCTCTTAGGTTGCCGAAGTTGAGCTGCTCCATTGAGAAAACTTTGTTCTCGGTAGGGTGAATTTTGTCCCGGTTCTGCTGGAAACCTGTAATCAACAAGCGAAGTGCATCCGCCTGCTTCGCCCGCTCTGACTTGCTTTTGCCTCCCTCCTGCTGAATAATAGCCTCAGCACGCTCCTTCAGGGGATTCAGTGCAGTGTCTTCCAGCCTGCTGAGTGACGGAGCCAAGTTTAGGAAAGCGCAGAAGGCGGTCATCTGTTCTTGCACTTCCTGCTCGCTAAGAAAAGTGAGCACTACCCTCTCCGCATTTGGCTCTGCGTAGGCGATGTAGCACTCTGTCCCTGTGGCGTGCCCTTCGGCGCTGTAGAGAAGCTCTCTTTCTAAGAGGGCATTGATTAGCATAGACTTGCCAGCACTGAAAGCACCGGCAAAGACAATCTCGAAGGTTGGAGAAATAGCTTTGCTGAGGGAAGCTTGAATCCGAGTGGTATCTTGCTTGCCTGAAAAAGTGGAATCCTGATGCCAGAGTTGCAGGATAGCTTCAACCTGCTCTTTCAAGTTCTCACACTGAGGCAGGAGCTTTACAGACATAAGAGAGCAATCTCCACAGAGGCTGCCGGGATTATAACTTGCCTATGCTTGAGGTGAGGATTCCTACAACAATTTTCTTCAGTCCCGGAGCTGTGTGGCTATATGTGCATACACGTGAAGAGAGAAGAGCAGAACTCCCCAGACCGACATAGCAAAAAGGCTTAGGTCGTTGACCCAAGCCCGCCTCAGCATACTCATACCAGATGCCAGGAACCAGACTTGAACTGGTGACACGAGGATTTTCAGTCCTCTGCTCTACCAACTGAGCTATCCCGGCTCTGGACCTACTATCTTACGATGTCGAGGGGGGTTTTGACAACTGGTGGCGCCCCCAATTTAGCCAATCAATTTCTCCAAAGCCTCCATCTGGGGGATGCAGAGAACATCTCGGTTGCGATCCCGGCGGATCAGCTCCTCTTGCTCCAGCTTGGACAGGACGCGAGTGACCGTTTCCCGAGCCAGGCCACTGAGGCTGCTCAGCTCCCGATGGGGCAAGTTGGGGATCTCTACGCCACTTCGGCTAACCCGGCCACGGGATTCGGCCAAAAACAGCAGGATATCGGCAACACGGGCCGTACTACTGGCCTCGCGCAACTGCAGACGACGGTTGATCTGCCGTAAGCGGCGCGACATGAGCTGAGCAAGGCGGATGCCGGCCTGAGGATCAGAAGCCAAAAAAGCCAGGAAGTGTTGGGCCGACAGACAACCGACTTTGGTGGCGGTTAGGGCTACAACGTCGGTAGAACGAGGCGCTTCGTCCAAAGCAGCCATTTCCCCGAAGATTTCCCCTGGACCAAGAATGGTGAGGGTGATCTCCCGGCCTTCGAGATCATGGGTGCGAATCTTGACCCACCCTTCCAGGATGAAATAAACGGCGTTACCCCAGTCATTTTGTAACAAGATGGCCTGGTTGACCGGGTGGGAGCGCAACGACATTTGCCCGGCCAGCGGCTCTAGCCTCTCAGGAGGAAAGCCCTCGAACAGGAGCATCAGGCGAAGGTCATCTGGAGTTACATCGCTCACTGTTGGATCCTCCTGCACGGGGCTGGTTCTGGTCGAGTGGGATGGGAAAAGGGTAGGCCTGCACAGACACGTCAACATGCCCCTCAGCCTACCGTCTCTCTCAGGTCTATGGCCCGCCGAGGCGAACTGCGTACCAATAGGACAGAGCTTTAGACCCAATTTTGACCTCTACTTTGGAAAGGGATCCCTGCCCAAAAAAGCTGCTGCCATCCTCTAGCCCAGAAACGGCAAAATCCATCTTGCTGATAGCAATTTTCTCGAGTTTGTGCAGTTTGAGTCGAGATCTAGACCTGCTGAAGTTGAGATGGCCAATCTTGGCTGGTATCCAAAACCTTTAAAAAAGGCCGTTCCGAATCGGAAAAATCCTGCCAGTGGGCCTGCTGTTGGGAGAGCATCTCGGCGGTGGCATCAGCAATGTCGGCAGAGTGCTGCTGATCTCCATCGCTGGAACCAGCTGGGGCCAAGAGGGGTTGAGGAGCTGAGCTACGGCGTTGTAGGCGCTCCCGCAAAACAGGTTCAGGGGCGTAGCAGTGGAGGATGCGCAGTGGGATCCCTTGGCGTTGGGCCTGCTCAATGGCCATCCCCCGCAGGGCTTGCCGGTCAAACTTGGCGTCCAGAATCACGGTGTAGCCTTCCTGGGCCAGCTCCACTCCCAACTGCACCAAGCGGCGGTAGGTTTTATCGGTCATCTCCGGGGTATAAACCTCCGGCCCCCCCCGTTGCCGCAGAGGGATCCCGGCCAAATGCTTGCGCACCGCATCGGAGCGAATGTGAATGGCTCCCCGCTGACGGGCCAAGTGGCGGGCTACCGTGCTTTTGCCGGATCCCGACAATCCCGACATCAGGAACAACTGCCCCTGCTTGGGGAGGGTGTATTCCCAGGCAAGACGGTAATAGCGGGCGGCGGTACTGAAGGCTGTGGCCTTGGCTTCCTCTGCTGCAGTGGGATCCTCCAGCAAAAAAGAGGTGACCTTGGCCCGCACGTAGGCCTGCCGATTGAGGTAAATAGGCAAGATCTTCAACCCTTCCCAATCTCCGGTTTCTTCCAGGTAGGTGTTCAAATAGGCGTTTCCCAGATCGGGGCGATGGCGGGCATCCAAATCCATCACCCCATAGGATATGTCGTACATGACATCCACAAAGCGGAAGGCTTCATTAAACTCGATGCAATCAAAAAGCAGGATCTTCCCTTCCCAAAAACAGATGTTGCCTAGGTGCAGGTCTCCGTGGCATTCACGAATGCGGTTTTGTTCTATTCTTTGTTGAAACAGCTCCTGCCGCTCAGCAAAAAAGCGATCGGTGTAGGCTTGGGTTTCTCGATATTGCTGAGCCGTTTGCGGGCCGCCGATGTAGCGCTGGGTTTGGGCGTAATTCTCGTCGAAGGCTTCTTGCACCCGTTCTGGCCGGCCAAAGCTGCGGATGTAATCGTTGGTCTCGGTTTGGGCGTGAAACCTCGCCACCACCCGCCCCAGCTCCTCCATCAAGGCCGGCGTTAGCTCTCCCCGCTCAAACAGGTTGCTGAACAGTTGCTCTTGGGGAAATTGCCGCATTTGCAGAGCGTATTCTATGGGCTCGCCGCTGCTGTTGAACTGAAATCGGCCATCGGTCTGGACAATGGGCAACACTTGCAGATAAAGGCCGGGAGCACCGCGCTGGTTCATGCGCAGCTCTTCTTGGCAAAAGTGGCGCCGCCTCTCCAGGGTGGTGAAGTTCAAAAAGCCAAAGTCTAAAGGCTTTTTCACTTTATAGGCATAGTCGCCTGTCAGCAGAATATAGGAAATGTGGGTTTGAATAAGCCGAATGGGATCCTGTACCGGATGAGGGTAGAAGGCGGGATCCAGCATCGCTTGGATCAAGGGGGGCAGGTGGGTATCGACCATGAAAAACGATAGAGATGGAAAAAGGGCTTGGACGGGGATCCCTATCTTCCGCCGACAGAGCAGATTGTCCTCCACCTATTCCTTAAAGGGCAAGGCGGCTTCTTGGGGGGAAAGACGGATGAGGCTGATCCCCTGCTGAATTAGCGTATCTTGAGCAGCACCGGAAAGAGCGTAGGGCCAGACCAGATATTTGGTGTTGATGTAGTCTTGTCCGCGCTTGGCCAGGTTTACCTGTTCCGAGAGCATGCGCACGTCTGGCCCGCGGCTGATAGTGGCTTCGGCCCGGCGAATGCGCTGCATCAGTTGGCTGAACAGCTCTTGGGGCTGCTGCACAAACACCACAATGGCCAAGTCACAGGGGTTGTAATAGTTGCCGATGCCGCAGAGGAGCAGGGCTTCGCTGGAGAGAACAAGGGTTTCTTGGTCTCCCAAGGCCACCACCGGATACAGAAAGGTGCGCACATCCTCCAGTTGCCAGTGGTTAAAAGAGTGGCTATCTACCTCCCCCCGCACCCAAGAGGAGATGGCAGGAAAAACCGCTTCGCTCAACAGCCGATAGGCCGTCTGGGGTCGTCCCAGCCAGCAGAGAGCATTTTCGTAGAAGCTCTCGTTCTCCAGCAGGTGGGGGGTGAGAGGAGCAACCATGGGCAGATCCTCAATGGGCTTTCTCCAGCATGCCTACTCGGGGATGGTTAAGGCAATTTTGCCCAGAACGGATCCCTGCTCCAGCAACCGGTGGGCGGCAGCCGCTTCGGCCAGAGGAAAGGTGTGGCTGAGCTGGATCCGCAGTTGGCCTTGGTCGATGAGGCGGGCACATTGCCTGAGGATTTCCGCCTGATTTTGTTGGGCGTTGGTCAGGCTTTTCAGCATCGGGGTGAGCATCAGCTCAAATCCCACCCGCAAGTTGCGGTCGCGAGCCACCCGCCAGTCGATCTCTGGGGACGGGGCCAGCAGGGTGACGATATCTCCGTACACGCGCACTGCGGGGAAGGTCTGCTCCAATAGCTTGCCGCCCAAGGTATCTAGGGCAAGATCCACCCCCTCTCCCCCTGTCCAGTCCAAAACGGCGCGCACAAAGTCTGTCTGCCGGTAGAAGATGGGCAAGCCGGCGCCTAGGGAACGGACAAACTCCGCCTTTTCCGGGGTGCTCACGGTGGTGGCCACTTTGGATCCCCGTAGACGGGCCAGTTGAATGGCCACATGGCCAACTCCACCCGCTCCCCCGTGGATGAGCACACTTTGGCCGGCCTGGAGACGTCCCCGGTCGTACAGCGCTTCCCAGGCGGTGATCAGCACCAGCGGGGCAGCAGCAGCCTCCGCAAAGCTCAGAGTTCTGGGCTTGGGGGCCACAAAACGCTCGTCCACCACGATCAGCTCGGCGTAATTCCCCGCCTGCTTGCCCAGACCCCCGTGGCAGAAGTACACCTCGTCTCCCACCGCAAAGTGCCTAACTCCGGATCCCACGGCTTCCACAACGCCGGCACCGTCACACCCCAAAATGGCCGGCATCTCTTCTGGATAAAAGGTGCCCCGTCGCCGCAGCTTGGTGTCGATGGGGTTGACGCCGGCTGCTCTCAGGCGGATGCGCAGCTCCCGCTCGCCGCGAATTTGGGGCTCAGGTACTTCTCGGAGCTGCAGAACCTCTGGCCCGCCGGGCACACTCATGACTACGGCTTTCATGCGCTCAAGTTGTCAGCTTCAGTTGGGTTGGCCCGCTCAAAGGATGCAGGGTAGAGTTTGTTCTGGTGATGAGAAGGTGGGCATCTCCCCATTGGGGTGTTGCTTTGCAACCCTGCGGAGTCTTGCAGCTGCTCTCTAGCCTATTTTAGCTAAACCGCCGAGAAGCCCCGCGCTGTATGCGCAGGGTCAACATACCCACGCAAAACCGAAGCCGTCACCCCACTCCATGAAGCAATAAAAAGGCTAGTGGCTAGTGACTAGTCACTACACACTACTCTACAGGGCGGTGGGGCATCCCGTCCTTTTCGCGTCAGCGGGACGTAGTCCTTAAGCTCAGGAAATGTGTAAACTACCCGACCCTGACTGCTTCGCAGTACAGAGCAGGCTTTCGGTAGCCCTGCAGTTGGCAAGCCAACCACGAACCTCT
>NZ_JANSIM010000139.1:0-11629 GCF_047502655.1 Synechococcus sp. R5-12
AGCCACTCGATGGCCTTGCCATTGGAATCAAAATGGATCAAGTGAGGTCCGTATTCGTCGGCAACCCAAAAGCTTCCATCTTTGGCCACCGCGATCCCCTCTGGATCGATACCTTTGGGATCCGGCGCAAGCTGCTTGCCGCTGAGATCGTAGGCATTCTCTCCCGTTCCCCCCGAGTCAGATGGATTGGGGATCCCGGTGAGATTTTTGCCTGTCTCGTCTTGCAGCAGGATGACCCTGTCCAACTTGAAGCCCTTGCCGTCCAAAGACAATCTGGCAACTTGAGGGGTAAAGTCTGGCTTAGGGAAAATCTTGTCGTTTGACTCAGCTCCATCAATATTGGGACCGCGATCGGTGAGCACATAAAAATATTGGCCATCAAAGGCAAGGCCAGAGCCAAACCCACCATTGTAGATTTTGACGCCGTTTTCTGTGGTCAAAAGCAGATCCCGCTTTGGAACAGGAGCCTTTTCGGGAAGGTTTTCAATTGCCTTTGCCGGGCTATTGGTGTAGAAAGAAGTTAAAGAAAGCAGGAGCAAGAACAAGCCTGCTGTTCGCAGTTGTTTCATTTGGCAAACCTCCAGAAGCTTTTGAAAAAGAAAGACAGGACGCCTGAGCGGCCTCGAACGGAAGCAACGCCGTCCTAGAGTATCGACGCTTGGCCAAGAACCGTCAAGCTGCTTAACGTTCACGGCGTCAAGCAATGAAAGGCTGCACTCAGGGCCTGTCCTGGAGGCCTGATCTACTTCCAACCGGCCCGATCCATTACCTTTAGGGCATCAGGGGTGACGCGGCCAATGCTGGCGGCGTTGATCGTGTCTTCCTTAAAGGTGCCAAAGCTGGCCACCACCGAGTCGATCTCGGCCCCGAGCAGTACCGGGTACTCATTGTTGCTCTGGGCAAAAATGGCCTGCGCCTCTGGCCCGGAGAGAAACTCCAAAAATTGGATGGCCGCTTCTTTGTTGGGAGCTGTTTTCAGAATGCCGGCCCCGCTGATGTTGACGTGGGTGCCGCGATCCTCTTGGTTGGGGAAGAAGACGCCGATTTTCTCGGCTACGGCGCGCTCTTCTGGATTGTCGGATTTGATCAAACGCGGCAAATAGTAGGTGTTGGCCAAAGCCACGTCTCCCACCCCGGCGGCCACGGCCTTGATCTGATCCGTGTCTCCCCCTTCCGGCGGACGGGCAAAGTTGGCCACCAAGCCCCGGGCCCATTGCTCCGTTTCCGGGATCCCGTGGGCCAAGATGATCGAAGCCGTCAAGGATTGGCTGTAAACGTTGCTGGAGGAGCGGGTGAGCACCTTGCCCCGCCACTTGGGGTTGGCCAGATCTTCGTAGGTAGACAGCTCGTTGGGATCCACCTTGTCTTTGTTGTACATGATCACCCGCGCCCGCTTGGTGAGGCCAAACCAGTACCCCTCTGGATCCCGCAGAGACTCGGGAATATTTTTGGAGAGCGTCTCCGACTGGATGGGCTGAAACAGGCCCTCGTTCTGAGCCCGCCACAGCCGGGCAATATCCACCGTCATGAAGATGTCGGCGGGGCTGTTGGATCCCTCGCTGCGGATGCGCTGGACGATCTCATCGGCGTTGCCCTGCACCCAATTCACGGTAATGCCCGTTTTCTGCTTGAAAAGTTCGTACAATTTCTCGTCTGTGCCGTAGTGCCGCGAGGTGTAGAGGTTCACTTCCCGATTGGCGCCATGGGCCGGACGCAGAAGAGACCCTGCTGCCAGAGCCGCAGAACCTAGCGTGGCTCCACTGACAAATTGCCGTCGCGATAAGCGCATACCCAACTCCTAAGTTCAAAAACATCTCAAGAGACACAGCTCCACCGGCCAAGCTGGCCATGCCTCTCTCTGAGAAAAAACCTGAAAGCTACGCCCAAAGGACAAAGGCGGTTCCCGCAAATCTCACTCTGTTGACCCTCATCTTAGGCCAGCTTTATTGAGACTTTTATTCAAGAACCTCGCCTTGGGGCAATGATAGAGGATCTCAAGTACCGGGTCAAGCTCTTAGAAGTTTTTCTCATCTCTCACCCTTTGGGATGGAACTGGCCAACTTCCCCCTGTTCTCGACAGCACTCGAGATGGCCAGCAACGCAGCCGGTCTTGTTGAGCAACGGGTCTCTACCCAGGGCTTTGCGGTCAGCGGTATTGACAGCACTCGCGAAAGCTGAAGAGGCTTCGGGTATAAAGGGAGCAGGGTAGATGACAGAGCTATGGTGAGCTCCCTTTCGAGATCGCCTCATGCACAGGTGCAAGAGAATAGCAGGGATCCAGGTGTCTCTATCCTGGTCTGCGGCTACAACGATTTGGTGGAGCTCACTCTCCAAGCCCTAGAAGCTTTTGGACATCGCGCTGTAGTAGTTGCTCCCGATCTGCCCCCTCATTTGGAAGAGCAGTGGCAATACCTACAGGCGGATCCCCGCCAGCCGGGGGTGTTGCAGCGGGCTGGGATCGAGCGGATTAGGGTGGCGCTGCTCCTGGAGGACAGCGACCAAGCCAATTTCGAGCTGGCTTTGCTGATTCGAGATCTCAATCCACAGGTGCGTGTCGTCTCCCGTCTGTTCAACCACAGCCTTGCCCGCTATCTCGACTCGGCTTTGCCGCAGCATTTTTCCCTATCGGTGGCGGCTTTGGCTGCCCCGGCTTTTGCCCTTAAGGCTGTTTCCGACGAATTTGTTGGCTACTTTGAGCTGCCCCAGCTGGAAGCCCAGCCGGCCACGCTTCCGCCAGAGCTGGCAGATCCGGCTTACTTTGTCTCAGACCGAGAGACCACCCTCTGGAACGTGGTAGAGCTGACCATCGGATACAACTCCCGCCTGCTGCATATGCCCCTCTCGGAGCTGGAGGAAACTTTTGGGGCGCGGGTGCTGTTTCATTACCCGGTGGATGGGCTTTCTAACTTTTCCAAACAGCGAGTTTTCGACGACTTTGACCACGAGGCAGAGCTGCTGGAGGGGGATCGCGTTTTGGTCATTTGCGATCCCAGAGCCTACCTGCAACTGTTGGAACGCAACGGGCGACGGGGCTCCTCACGGGCACAGCGCTGGGCCAGCGGCCAGATGCAGGACAAGCGACAACAACGGCAAGGCAGGTCGTTGGGGCGGGGATCCCTTGGGTCTTGGCTGCGCAGAGGAGTGCAGGGACTCCTACAGGTCAAGCCCATCGTGCGCACCCTCACCTTCACCTTGGGGGCCATGCTGGTGCTGGGGGTGATCAACTTCAGGATGATCGGCAAACCCCTCATCGATGGGCTTTTGCTGACGATCGTGGTGCTGACAGGGGGCTACGGGGATATTGAGGCTTTTCAACAGCCGGAAACACCGCTGGGGGTGAAGGTGCTGGCGGTGATGATGACCTTGGTGGGGGCTGCCCTGGTGGGGTTGATTTACGGCTTGGTGACCGACAAATTGGTGAGCAGTCGCTTTGGCTTGGGTCGGGCTGCCCGTATGCCCAAAGAGGATCATGTGGTGATCGCAGGGTTGGGGCGGCTGAGCTATTTGGTGCTGCAGTTGTTGCGGCAGATGGGCTACGAGGTGGTGGTGGTGGATCCCAATAGCGAGAACCCTCTCTTGGAGGCAGCGGAACGGGAGGGAGCGGTGGTGGTTCGTGGGGATTATGCCCTGGCAAGCACGCTGCAGCAGGCTCGCATTCAAGGCAGCCGCTGCCTGATCTGCACCACCCCTGACGATCTCACCAACCTGGAGACGGCCCTGACGGCCCACAGCCTGCAGCCGGGGATCCGCACCATTTTGCGGGTTACCGATCCCGAATTGGCGGCTCGCATGCAGCGCCACATGCAGACCCTGGGGATCAGCTACAGCGCTACCGGGCTGGGGGCACGGGCTTTTGCCACCGCAGCACTGGTGGGATCCGTCTACGGCACCCTGGCTTGGCAGGGGGAAACTCTGCTGGTGACGCTGCTGGAGGTCTCGGCCGATTGCCACTACCTGGGGCTATCCTTGCACCAACTGGCCCAGGATTATGACCTGGTGATCTTGCTGCATCGCTCCCGACCGGGGAAACCCTGTGTTTTTCCCAAGATCTGGCAAAAAGAGGGCAAGACCCCGTTGAAAGAAGGCGATCAACTCTATGTGATGGGAACGGTGGGATCCCTGATTCGCTTAACCCAAGGACGGCCTCTTCCCCCAGAGCTGTATCAGGTGCGCCTCCTAGAGTATCGCAACCCCTATTTTGAAGAGGAGATCCTCTCGGCTTTATCGTTCTACGCACGCCTGCCCAAGACGGCCCTGAAACCCCTATTGGGCTGTCTGCCGGCGGTGGTGAGCCCACCCCTTCCCCGCGACAAGGCAATCAAGTTAGCCCGCCAACTGCGCAAGATGAGCACTGAAGTGCAGGTGTTTGCCCAGGCGCAGCCTGCCCATTGGATCCCTGCAGCCATGAACGAAAACAGCGAGAGTAATCTGAATTGATTTGGACACTGTTCTGTTTATTGGTCTATTCTGCACTCCGTAGTCCAAAACATCTCGTTATGGGCAGTTGGACATTCAGGAGATAGGCTTTTCGGCTGCAAGTCGCACAAAGCGATTTTGGTTGTAGAGCTGCTGAGCCACCACTGCGAAACCCACCTTCTCCAGCAACCACACCAGGTCTTCGGCGCTGAAGCGATTGTGCTCGTAGAAGTGGGTAAACTGATCCAGCAGCGTTTCCAAAGGCGTGTCCGACTGGAAGAGTTGGGCCTCTGTATCGGCATCGAAGTAGAGGCTGAGCGGGGCGCGCACCCAATCCACCAGCAAAAATCGCCCCCCCGGCTTGAGTAGACGCAACACCTCCTGCAACAAGCGCAAGGGCTGCACCATCTCGTGCAACACCACCACTGCCTGAGCTGCATCGATGCTGTTGGCCGCAAGCGGCAAGTGAGGGTCGTGCAGGTCGGCCTGCAGCAGCTGGATTCCAGGGATCCCCTTCAAATCTGCCGCCGCTCGCTCCAACATGTAGGGCATCACATCCACCCCGATGAAGTGTCCTCCGGGATAGCGTTGCGCCCACTGACCCAGAGCAAACCCCGGCCCGGTTCCCAGATCCAACAAGCGCGGTGCAGGAGGCAGACAGGGCTCGATGTGCATCTGCCAGAACTGCCAAAACGCCTCGTTAAAGCGCCCAGGAGCCGTCGCCACCATGCGCTCGCAGAAGCTGGGGCCACGGTGGTGTTGGTAAAGCAGTTGAAAGGTATCGATGCCAGTTTCCGGCATGGCTGAAACTCAAAGGAAGATCGGGCCTAACGAGCCGTGGGAGCGCTGGAAAAGTTGGCAATGCCGGTCTCCAGGTCGCTAAAGCAGGTCAATACCTTTTCCATAGAGGTGAGGTTGAGGACGAGGGCCACATTTTCCGGCACGCAACAGAGGCTGAGGTTGCCCCCAGCAGCACGGCACTTGCGCAAAGCAGAGATCAACACCCCCAGCCCAGAGCTGTCCATAAAAGTGACCGACGACATATCGATCAACATATTGGTGTAACCGAAATCTAAAACCTGCTGGAGCAATTGCCGAACTTCTGAGGCGGCCTTGGCGTCAAAACGACCTTCCAGGGGCACAATTGCCAGTTTTTGCCCTTGCGGAGTTTCAGCAGTACGGATGCGCAGCTTGAAATCCATCGTTTCCAGTGAAGACCTCATGCCCCACCTTAACACCATCCGCTACCGCCCACCAGGAAATCTTGTGAAGATCCCCAGGGACAGCGCGGCTCCCTCCAAAAACATCTGCCCTCTCGCCCCCAGCTCCTCTCCCAACAAGCCAGAGGGAAGCCGTGTAAACCTATGAAGTAAGAGCCGCCCCAGAGCTTAGCAGGAACTCCATCCCCCGCAGGGAAGGGATCCCGCCTCGGCCACCCATCTCAGGTTCCAGCCAGATCTACCTACAGCATGGGCTGCAGGGTTAAAGCCTCTGAGCTGATTGAAGGAAGGGACACATGCAAACGGGGGCGGTGCATGGAGAGCAACTGGGCCAGCCGCTTGCGCAGCTCAGTACGGGGCACAATCGCGTCGATGAGCCCTTGGGCCAGCAGGTACTCGGCGGTTTGGAAGCCTTCTGGCAGCTTGCCCTTGCCGATGGTTTGCTCGATTACGTTGGGCCCGGCAAACCCCACCTGCGCGCCCGGCTCGGCCAGGATCAAATCTCCCAGCATGGCAAAGCTGGCAGTTACCCCGCCATAGGTGGGATGGGTGAGCACGGAGATGAACAATTGTCTGGCGTCGCGGTGCCTTTGTAGGGCGGCTGAGGTCTTGGCCATCTGCATCAGGCTGAGGATCCCTTCCTGCATGCGGGCCCCCCCCGAAGCCGAAAACAGGATCAAAGGCAGGTGATCGCAGGTGGCCCGTTCCGTGAGGCGGGCGATCTTCTCTCCCACCACCGAGCCCATGCTGCCGCCCATAAAGCGAAAGTCCATCACTCCAATCGCCACCGGGATCCCTTCCAGGCTTCCCAACCCTGTCAGGACGGCATCCTTGAGCTGGGTGCGCTCCTGGTAGGTGGCCAAGCGCTCGGAGTAGGGCTTTTGGTCGAAAAAGTGTAGGGGATCCGTGGGAGCCAGGTGCTCGTCGAGGGGTTGCCAGGATCCGGGATCCAAAAGCTGTTCCAGACGCTCTGGGGCTGTAATGCGGTGGTGATGCCCACAGCTGGGGCAAACTTGCCAGTTTTGCTGCAGATCCTTGGTGTAGGTCAGAGTGTCACAGGCAGGACACTTTTGCCAGAGGCCGTCGGCAATCTCTCTTACCTGACGCTCTTTGTCGAAGGGGCTGCTACCTGTCAGGTTCAGAGAGGTTTGTCTGCGCCGCTCCGCAAACCAATCCAGTAGAGACATAGCTGTTGAAATATCCTCCCTACTCAGGGATGTTGAGAGCCCTGCCGGTGAGCTGCGAAACACATCTCAACGTTCTCAAGCTATCAAAGAATCGCCCAACTGAAAATAGAGACAACAGCAGGCAATGGAGACTCGGTGGCAGGTGCTGACCACAGGGGATGGATCCCTGACCTTTTTCTCGGAAGAGTTTGGACAGGCTTTTCACAACGTCAGTGGTGCCGCCCAGGAGACTTTGGAGAAGTTTGTCCGCCCTTGCCGGCTGGATCGGCTGCCGTTGGAACGGGATCCCGCCCAGCCCATTCGCCTTTTGGATATTTGCTTTGGCTTGGGCTACAACTCCGGCCTTGCCCTAGAAACCATTTGGCAAATCCGGCCCCACTGTTCTGTAGAAGTAATCGGCCTGGAGCGATCCCCGGAAGTACCCCGGCAAGCTTGGCAGGCAGGGGTGGGATCCGACTGGAGCTTTGGGCAAGAATGGCAACACTGGATTGAACAGGGATCCTGGCAATCGGAGCGCTGGCGCGGAACGCTGCTGTGGGGCGATGCCCGGCAAACGGTGTTGCAGGTGCCGCTGGGGTGGGCAGATGCGGTGTTTTTGGATCCCTTCTCGCCTTCTGTTTGCCCAGAGCTGTGGACGGTGGATTTCTTGCGGGCCGTGGCCGAACGGATGCGCCCCAGCGGGATTTTGGCCACCTATTCCTGTGCAGCGGCGGTGCGAGCGGCTCTGTTGGAAGCAGGGCTTTTCATCGGCTCTACCCCCCCGGTAGGTCGTCCTTGGCCGGGGACAGTGGCCTCGCCCCAACCTGACCACCTGCCGCCTCTTTCCCCCATGGAGTGGGAGCACCTGAAAACTCGCGCTGCCGTGCCCTACCGGGATCCCACCTTGCAAGGGGAGCGATCCCAAATCCGGCTGCAACGCCAGCAGGAACAGCAGGCCTCCTCTTTGGAGCCCACTTCTGCTTGGAAACGCCGCTGGCCTGTGCAAGCCTAGAGAGTGGCGTTGCCGGAGTTCAGATCTGGACAACTTTTCCCAGGATTGCTGCCCGAGTGTATCCAAGACACCTGCGCTATTCCCGTACCCTTACGCAAGCCACCATTTCTTGACAAAGTTAAGCTGAGGTGAAACTTTTCTGCTGTAAATGCCATGTCCTCTGAGGAGTCCCTCCCGCTGACGCGAGCAACCTCTGCCGGTACGCTGGTTGCCCTTTGTGCTGAACAGCACCGCGTCATCCTGCAGTTTTTGACTCGCCTGTCTCGAGCGCCGGAGTTGGATCTGGAGCAGCGACGCCTCTGTGTACAAAGGTTGCGACAGCGCCTCTCCCGCCACATTCAACTGGAGCGCCATGTTCTCTACCCCCTGCTCAGGTCGGCTCTCCAGGCGGATCCCCACCTCAGCGACCAAATTGAGCGGCTGGAGCAACATCTGCGGGATCAGATCCCGGAGCTGACGCGCTTTTTGCACCAATCAGAGCGCACTCCCCAGCAGGTGGATCCCTCTGCTGCCCTTCACTTCTATCGGCAATTGCGGGCTCAGTTTGATCAGGAGGAGAAAATCTTGCATCCCCTCTTTGCCCAGCATGTTTCTCCCGAAGCAGAGCAGCAGCAGTTGCGTCTGTTCCGCAAACGCCTGCAAGCCAGCGCTGCTTCCAATCGCTCTGCACATAGCCGTCGCGTTGCTTTGAATGAGCTGGAACGGCAAGCGGTAACCCGTCCTGTCTTGCCCAACGAGCGCTTCTGGTCGCTGCAGGGCAACACTGTGCAAATGTCCGCTCCCTAGCCGACGACGGTCTTGTTGTTGGAGGCTAGTGGTGGTATTTTTGCTGCAATCGGCTCCCTGACCCCAAAACCATGCAGCCCTGGGATCCCGAAACCTACGTCGATCAAATGGCCCAACTGCTGCAACTGCCCCTGCATCCTGAACACCGAGCAGGGGTGATCGAAAATTTTGCCCGCTTTCTGCCCATTGCTCAACAGGTGCTGGAGTTCCCGTTGCCGCCGATAGTTGAGCCAGATCCCACCTTTGACCCTCAGCCATGACCGGGGATCCCCACCTTCTCGGCAGCGCTGACGCGGTCTCTATTGCCAGGGCTGTCCGCCAGGGATCCGTGAGCGCCCAAGCGGTGGTGGCCGCCTGTCTGGAGCGGATTCGCCGGCGGGATCCCCAGCTCAATGCCTTTACAGCTGTCTTGGAGGAATCGGCCTTACAAGCGGCGGAGCAGGTGGATCGACAGGTGGCTCAAGGGATCCCTGTAGGCCCGCTGGCAGGGGTGCCTTTTGCCGTCAAGAACTTATTTGACGTGGCCGGCCTCACCACCCTGGCTGGCTCGGCGATCAACCGCGAGAATCCCCCGGCCATCCAAGATGCAACGGTGGTGGCTCGTCTCAAGCAGGCAGGGGCAATCTTGGTGGGCACCCTCAACATGGACGAGTACGCCTACGGCTTCGTCACCGAAAACAGCCACTACGGCCCCACCCACAACCCCCACGATCTCAGCCGCAGTGCGGGGGGATCCTCCGGCGGCTCGGCAGCTGCAGTAGCAGGAGGTTTGGTGCCTCTCGCCCTGGGCAGCGACACCAACGGCTCGATTCGGGTACCGGCCTCTTTGTGTGGCGTCTACGGCCTCAAGCCCACCTATGGCCGTCTGTCGCGGGCAGGGGTGGCTCTGTTTGCCGCCAGCTTCGACCACGTGGGCCCCTTGGCCCGTTCGGTGGCCGATATTGCCCTCAGCTTCGATGTTATGCAAGGGCCGGATCCCCAAGATCCCGTCTGTACCCGGCGTCCTGTGGATCCCACCTTTGGGCAGTTGGGGCAGGGGATCGAGGGCTTGCGCATCGCGGTGGCGGATGATTACTTTGCCCGAGGGGCAGAGCCCCCCATCTTGGCCGGAGTAGAAAAAGTGGCCCAAGCCTTGGGGGTCGGCCAGACTGTGCGGATCCCGGAAGCCCAGCGCGCCCGTGCCGCCGCCTTCCTGATCACGGCTGCTGAGGGAGCCAACCTGCACTTGCCCAACCTGCGAACTCGCCCCCACGACTTTGACCCGGCCACCCGGGATCGCTTTTTGGCCGGAGCCCTGTTGCCTGCCAGTTGGATCTTGCAGGCGCAGCGCTTTCGCCGCTGGTATCGCCAGCAGGTGCAGGCCATTTTTCAGGAGATCGATCTGTTCATCGCCCCCACCACCCCCTGCTCTGCCCCCTTACTTGGCCAAGAGAAGATGGTGATCGATGGGGTAGAGGTTCTCACTCGGCCCAACCTCGGCCTCTACACTCAGCCCCTCTCGTTTATCGGCCTGCCGGTGCTTTCAGTGCCGTTGCGCGAGAGCGGATCCCTGCCCTTTGGCGTACAACTGGTGGCCGCCCCCTATCAAGAAGCCAAACTGCTGCGGGCAGCCGCCTATTTGGAGAAGCTAGGGATCCCCAATGCCCAGCCGGTCTGAGCCATGAAGAGCCCTGCTTTTGCAGCGTATCTAGCGTTAGGACTCGCGGGCATCCTCTTGTAGACACTAAATGTGTAGATAAACATTTTGCGGTCAAGAGAATGATTGCCTTGGGGGAGAAGCTCTAGTCTCCGTATGGCCCGTGGGCAATGTCTGAAGCTGGATTTGGGCAGACTCTTTGGCCTTGGCTCGCAAGAGAGATTGGGGCACCGGATATTAAAGTAAAATTAAGCCCCCAGTTGTTGTATCAAATGCCTCCTTCTCCAGGCTTGGCCAATAGAATGAACAGCATAAAATAGACACGGCACCCCACCTGGACTCATATTCCTATGGATCATCCTGATTCTGTGGCTCGGCGCTACATGAAACTGTGCGAGGCCTATCTCTCTCTCAACGAAGCCTTCGACAAATTGGATCAGTCCCACAGCCACCTACAGCGCCACTTCAAACGACTCCTTGGCTATTTCAGTGCTGCCCAACAAGCTCTGGTTCAACTGCCGCTCTTGCAACAGCGGATTGAGCAGAGCGACCGATGGATGAACTCCTTGCGAGAAGAACTGCAAGCCAAAGAGGCCCGGCTTGGCGAGCTAATCGCCAACTACGACCAAGTCTGCGGCGAGCTGGACTCTACCAAAGCAGAACTGTTGGGCGCTCAAGCGCTGATTGAGAAACTGGAAGCCGAAAATGCTCAGGTTTTGGAACGCTTGAGTCGGCTCACCAACGTGGAAGAGGAAATGGCAAACTTGGCGGAACAGCTGGCCCAAGCGAACGAAGCTCGTCAGCAGATGGAAGTTCGAAATCGCGAGCTGGAGCGAGCTTTGGGAGACCGGGATCAGCACATTTACAGCCTGCAAGAGCGATTGGCACAATTGGAGCAAGAGATGGCCTTCCTGAAAGCTCAGCGGGATGAGGCCCAGCAAGCTGCACAACTGGCTGTATCTCGCGCTGAGCAGGCGGAAGCTAGGCTGAAGGTGCAAACCGAACAAGTTCAGACTTTGCAAAATAAGCTCCATCAAGCCGAGGAGCAGCTGGCCATGGTAACCCTGAACGAGCTGGAGCTCCTGCTCGGCCATGACTCGATGAACCTCTTGCAAGAAGCGGAGCAGGCTGCGGAAGTAGATGCCCAGGTGCTGGCAAGCGTACCGGCCTCTCTGGCCGAGGCAGAACGCATTCTGCTGGAGATCGACCAGTTCATTCAGTTCATTTTGGCCTGCTCGGAGCCCATGAAGTCGCAGGCTGCGTGACATACTCCCGACGCTGTAGCTAGCTTCCCGCAGGGTTGCTACGCACACAGCGCGGGCTTCTCAGCTAGAAATCGCAGGAGCCCTGCACTGTACCCGTAGGGTCAGTGCCGGGAGGAATGCGCTTTGAT